>CAYXVJ010000168.1:0-5009 GCA_964468675.1 uncultured Oscillospiraceae bacterium | reverse complement strand
GAGGCATTGAGCTTGATTGCCCTACGCCTGCTAACTTATTGATGTTTGGTACACCATCTAAAGTGTTAGACGGAACAACAACAGAAGAGCAATTCTTTACTTTACTTGAAACTGGTTTTGCCAGACGTATGCTGTTTGGCTTTAACCCAACGGTGAATAAAGTAGCTGGTCTTACGCCAGAAGAGCTGTTTGAAATGGCCTGTAAAAGTAACAGTGTCATGGCCACTAACGAGATGTCTGCTGTATTTGTTGAATTGGCTAAGCCAGAGCATTTCCACAAGTTTATTCGTGTACCTCGTGAGCTTTCAATTAAGTTCATCGAGTACCGTATGAAGTGTGAAGAGATGGCTTTGGATATGCCAGACCATCAGGAAATCCAGAAGACAGAACTATCCCACAGATACTTTAAGGCCATGAAACTAGCAGGTACGTATGCCTTCATTGATGGCGTATCTACTATGACAGAAGACCACTTAAACTACGCTATTCAGCTTGTTGAAGACAGCGGTCTTGCTTTCGCTAACTTGGTTAATCGTGAGCGTCCTTACGTTAAGCTGGCTAAGTACATCGCAGACCAACAGGTTGAGATTACACGAGCTGACTTAGTAGAGGACTTGCCGTGCTTTACAGGTAGCGAAGCTGCAAAACGAGAGCTGTTGGACTTGGCTGTGGCTTACGGCTACAACAACAATATCATCATAAAACGAGAGTTCCGTGATGGTATCGAGTTCATTTCTGGTGATCGGTTAGAGGAAACCAACCTAGATGAAATAATCTTCTCCGCAAGTATGGAGATGGCATTTAACTACGAAAACTTAGTACAGCCATTCGACAAACTACATATGCTGCTACAGCAGCCTAACATGCACTTCACTACTCACCACGTCAAAAACGGACACCGTTCAGAGACTAACTGTATTGCTGGTTTCAATATGGTGGCAATTGATGTGGATAGTGGCGTTACTGTGCAAACTGCTAAGAAGATGCTAGAAGGGTACAAGTACATTCTTTACACAACAAAACGACATCTTGTAGAGGATGAAGGTATTTGTGTAGAGCGTTTCCGTATCCTATTCCCTCTTTCCCATGTCATTAAGCTTAGTTCTTCTGACTTTAAAGAGTTCATGGACAACCTGTTTGATTGGTTGCCGTTTGAAAGTGATTACCAGACATCCCAGCGAAGCCGTAAATGGCTAACACATAATTCTGTGGAATCAGGTGGCGAGTACTATGAAAACGATGGTGAGCTTTTAGACTCTACCTTGTTTATTCCGAAGACACGCAAATCTGAAGAATTACGTGCTGAGATTTCAGGGAACAGCAATATCACTAACCTAGAACGTTGGTTCTTCTCACAAGCTGTAAAAGGGAATCGCAATAACACGCTGGCACGATACGCATTTGTCCTATTGGATAAGGGCCATTCTGAATCAGATATTGTTAAACACGTAAAAGAGTTTAATAAGCGATTACCAAACCCTCTTGCGGTGGACGAGTTGGACAACACCATCCTTAAATCTATCGGAAAAAAGGTGACTGAACGTGAGTGAATCAGTAAACCAAACGAACGATAACCTTGTGCTTATCAGTGGTATGTCCACCACTGGTAAGTCAGCGAGCTTACGTTCTATCAAGAATCCAGAACGGGTAATGTACCTAAATGCGGAACATAAAAAGCTACCATTCCGTAGCAAGTTCCAAGAGTTTATGATTACAGACCCGTTTCAGGTGTATGAAGCTTTCGACTATGCAGCAGGTGAAGGTAAAGACAAATTTGACACTATTGTGTTAGATAGCTTCTCTTTCCTGATGGATATGTTTGAAACCAAGTACATCATTGACAACCCGCCACTAACAAAGTCAGGCCAACCAGACACAATGGCTGGATGGGGCAACTATGCCTCATACGGACGGCGGCTATTTAATGAATACTCTGCGAAATCTCCGCAGAACCGTATCTTCTTAGCCCACAACAAAGAGTTCCAAACTAAAGAAGACTCTTTTGTGGTTAAAGAGACTAAGGTTGCTGTAAAAGGCAGCTTAAACGATAAAGGCATCGAAGCTTACTTCTCTGTCTGTATCAATACTAAGCGTATGCCTGTAGATGAACTTCGTGAATACGAGAACGATATGTTACATATCACTCCTGAAGAGGAAGCTCTAGGTTACAAGTACGTCTTCCAGACAATCCTAACAAAAGATACCATTTCAGAGCGTATTCGCTCTCCTATGGGAATGTGGTCTCATAATGAGACTTTCATCGACAATAACGTACAGTATGTCATCGACCGACTGAACAGTTACTACAACGACTAATAAGGTGTAAACATGAGCAATAATCCTTTCGCAAGCCTAAAACCAGCAGAAGACATCCTCGGTGGCGATGAAGACCGTCTAGGTGGTTTTCAACTTTTAGACTCTAACGTGTACGATTTTACCGTTAAGATGTGCTACTTAGTTGTTGCAAAATCTGGTGCTAAAGGCGTTTTCTTTGAATTCGAAGATGCAAGCGGCAATAGCCTACGTAAGACCCTGTATGTAACCAGCGGTACCGATAAAGGTGGCCAGCACTGGTGGGAAGACCGTGACGGCAACAAGAACTACTTGCCATCTTATGTTACTACCAACTCAATCTTTGGTTTCGCAACAGGTAAGCAGCTGTTCGAGCAAGAAACTTCAGACCGTGAAGTTGAAGTGTGGGATTCAGAAGAAAAGAAAATGCTGCCTCGCAAGATGCCAGTATTTATGGAAATCTTAGGCAAGAAAGCACGTTTAGGTATCGTTAAGCAGATGGTGGACGGACACCCTGATAAGACCGTTCATCGTGAAGAAAACGAAATCGACAAGGCATTCCACCCTGAAACTGGTGTTACCCTGTCTGAGCTATCAAATGGCGCAGAAAGCGGCGAATTCATCGATAAGTGGTTAACCAAAAACAAAGGCCAAGTAATCGACAAGCGCAAAGAAAGCCGTGGTGGTAAAGCTGGCGGTGTAGCAGGTATGCCATCTAGCGCAGGTGCTTCAGGTGCTGGTAATCAGGTCAAGTCTCTGTTTGCTAAGTAAGTTGAGTAGCTAAACCTAAACTGTAACACTAGGACCCCCTATTTATTAGGGGGTTCTTTTTGTTTATGGGGAAAGTAATGCAGAAAACTCAATTAATTATCGGCGTAGACCCTGGCTCTAAGGGGGCTATTTGCGTTTTAAATGCCAATACCCTAGTGCCAGTATTCATTGACTTGGATCAGCCTGTTAGGGCCATCCTAGCGGCTTTAAATTCCGTATTTGATCAATACGAGAAGGACTCTTATGTCTGTCGTGCTGCAATAGAGAAAGTAGCTTCAGTTCCACGAGTAAGTGCCAAAAGTAACTTTAACTTTGGTTACAACGTTGGTGGAATAAATTGGCTTCTCGAATCTTTGGGCATACCACTTGATAGTGTACCGCCTAAAAAGTGGCAAGCATTCATAGGAATCAAACCAGCTTCAACGAGCATAAAGAAAGACGTTGCAGCAGCGGTCACTCGACTGTACCCAAGTGCTGATATTTATGGCCCTCGTGGTGGTTTAATAGATGGTCGTTCTGATTCATTAGGAATAGCCCACTATCACTACAAGAACAGCCTATGAATTTGTTGTCCAAAATCGTAAGAGCCGTACTTATACTTGTGGCTGCACTGCTCATTATTGTGGTCGCAGCTTTAGTAGGAGTTCTTCTGTTTCTTATATTTAATTTTGCTTTTTGGTGGTGGGCAGGACTTCTTGTCTTGTTCTTCCTGATAGGTGGAATTATAGAATACATACAGAAGAAGATAGCCCCCAAATAGGGGGCTTTCTTTATTATAGGATGCTACCCCAAAACTGCCATCCGTACAGTTTGGTTGCAGCGTCTATGTGGTCCATAGGGTTTCGGAATAGGTTCAGAGGCGACTTGTTGACGATAGAGTCATCATAGATGTCTGAAATATCTCCTAGGATTTGTTGACCTAAAGCTGAAGCGATAGCTTCTATTGGTTGATCCATCCACAGCTTAGCAACAACATGCTGAATACCTAAGTAGTACTTAGTAAACAACACTCCACCCATGGAGTTCAAGTACTCCAAGCCTTTATGGTCTGGTAGGTTATAGTTGATGAATAGCGCCTTAGCCTCCTTGTATATCTGGCTCATAGGTTTCTTGGCATCAGCAGCTCTACGTTCATTTCTCATGGTTTCGCGCTTAACGTACGAGTACCGTGCAAGAAAGTCACTGTATTGTGTGGCCTTGTTTAAGAACCTGTAGGTAGCAGATGTTTGAGTCATCAATAGGTGACGAGGAACAAGCGTCAACCTGTCAGTCATCTTCTTACCAAACTTCTTCTCCATGCGCTCGTATAGGCGCTCTCCCATCTTTTCAATGTATCCATGCTTTGTTGTGTCTAGTTCTTCCACAATAGACTGGAACATCCCTTCCTCAAGCAGCGGCTTAATTGGAGATGCGTCTTTATAGTGACGAATCTCGATAAGCTCCTGAATAGCGTTCTTACGCTCTCTTTCTGTCTTAGCAGTGCGAATCTTACTTTTCGCTATTACCTCTTGCTGAGAAATCTTTTCAAATGCACGCAATTCCCGAATGCCTTCGATGTAATCTCTCGATGCAGTGATTGGGTCAACTAAGTTGACAGCTTGAAGCATGTAGTTAGAAACCATGTTGATAAGTACAACTATAGGAGTCTTAATTACGATACCTACCTTCGCCATCTGCACGATTTCTTGCCATACCTTCTCAGATACAGCTAAGAAGTTCCTGAACTTTGCTGAATCCTTCAACATAGGGAACATATTCTGCAAACCAGAAACAATTCCACTATCGACAATAGAGTAGCGGCTTCCACCCATTACAATACGTGCCATGTTCTTACGAACAGGTATGCCCATATTGCCCCAGATGTCTTTAATCATTTCTCTGGCTTCTGGAGGAATTCTCATGAATGATTCACGGAACTTGTTGGTCGTACCATCGGCACTGTACTC
>CAYXVJ010000167.1:0-5061 GCA_964468675.1 uncultured Oscillospiraceae bacterium | reverse complement strand
TAGATGAATTATTGCCAAAAACAGAGAATCGCTATACCTTGGCGGTTCTTGTCGCTAAACGCGCCCGTCAATTGGTTGACGGTGGCCAACCCATGGTTGACTCAGAGTCACCTAACTTGGTTACGCTTGCTAGTGAAGAAGTTGTGTCTTCTACAGTAGTCGGTGTACCTGGTGAACATGATCCACTGGTACCAATCCGTCCAGAGATCGCTGCTGCTCGTTTAGCTGCTGAGCGCGATGCGGACAATGATATGTCCTTTGACTTGATTTCTCAAGTACAAAACATTGCCACTCAAACAGAGCCAGAAGCTCCAGCTCCTCGTCCATCCATGATTAAAATCCTAGGTGAAGACGGTAAGATCTACGAGCAAGATGAAATCGCTGCCATGGAAGCAGAGCAAACAGCTGAAGCTGATGATGAGTCGGACGAAGATGCTGATGAAGATGTAAATGAAGAAGAATTAGCAGATCTTGATACTGAAGTTGATGACAACGATCTAGAGTTAACTGCTGATGTGGACACCGTAAAGGATGAAGATGAGGAAGAGGAGGCGTAAACTATGCCAGAATGGAAGACCATGGAGAAGATTGTTGCTTTAGCGAAGAACCGCGGCTTCATTTTTCCCGGATCCGAAATCTATGGCGGTCTAGCCAACTCATGGGACTACGGTCCTTTAGGTGTCGAATTAAAAAACAATGTCAAGCAGATGTGGTGGCAAAAGTTTGTTCGTGAGAATGAATATAATGTTGGCCTTGATGCTGCTATATTAATGAACCCTAAAACTTGGGAAGCATCGGGTCACTTAGCATCCTTTACCGATCCTCTAACGGATTGTAAGAATTGCAGATCTCGTTTCCGTGCTGATAACTTAATTGATGACTGGAACCAAGAGCAAGGCATCGACTTAAATGTAGATGGCTGGTCTAACGATGAGTTGGTTACTTATTTAAGAGAAAAAGAAATCCCTTGCCCATCTTGTGGTAAAAAAGATTTTACCGATGTCCGTCAATTCAATATGATGTTTAAGACCTTCCAAGGTGTTACAGAAGACAGTCAAGCTGAACTGTATCTGCGTCCTGAAACCGCTCAAGGCATTTTTGTTAACTACAGAAATGTACAGCGTTCGATGCGTAAGAAGATGCCATTTGGTGTCGCTCAAATTGGTAAGGCTTTCCGTAATGAAATCACTCCAGGTAACTTTACCTTTAGGACACGTGAGTTCGAACAGATGGAACTAGAGTTCTTCTGTGAACCAGATAAGAGTCTTGAGTGGTTTGATTATTGGCTAGATTTCTGTCACAAGTGGTTAACAGACTTAGGTCTACCAACAGATGATGTTAGACGTAGAGACCACACGGAAGATGAATTGTCCTTCTACTCGAATGCAACAACAGACTTAGAATATCTCTTCCCATTTGGTTGGGGTGAGCTCTGGGGTATTGCATCTAGAACAGACTATGATCTAAAGCAACACATTGAGCATTCACGTCAAGATCTATCATACTTTGATCCACAGACGAATGAACGCTATATCCCACACGTTGTTGAGCCATCGCTTGGCGCAGACCGTGTAGCACTAGCTTTCCTCTGTGCAGCATATGATGAGGAAACACTAGAAAATGGTGAAACTAGAACTGTTATGCGTTTCCATCCAGCACTCGCTCCAGTGAAGGTAGCAGTCCTGCCTTTATCCGCCAAGCTAAGCGAAGCATGTAAACCGATCGCACAAAAACTTAGCCGGCGCTGGAACGTAGAGCTAGACGATCGCCAAAGTATCGGCAAGCGTTATCGACGCCAAGACGAAATCGGCACACCATATTGTGTAACTTTTGATTTCGATTCGCTAGAAGATAACTGTGTAACGGTACGCGAACGAGACAGTATGGAACAAGTACGGATACCGATCTCCGATTTAGACATGTATTTATTGGAGAAGTTTGAATATTGAGGCTTTTAGCCGGCACGAGTGTGCCGGCTATTATTTTTATTGCAGGAGGATTTTATATGCCTAAGTACGTTTATCTTTTCTCTGAGGGCCGTGCCGACATGCGTAATCTCCTAGGAGGTAAGGGTGCCAATCTAGCTGAAATGACTAATCTAGATTTACCCGTACCCTTTGGCTTCATTATCAGCACTGAGGCTTGTCTTCGTTATTACGACGATAACAAGATGATTGCACCGGAGATTAAAGAAGAAATCTTTAATTGCCTGGAGCAGGTCGAAGAAAAAGTTGGTAAGAAGCTAGGTGACCCAGCGAACCCGTTCTTGGTTTCAGTTCGCTCAGGTGCCAGAGCCTCAATGCCGGGCATGATGGATACCGTTCTCAACCTTGGTTTGAACAATGAGGTTGTTGAGGGCTTAGCCCGTTTGACTGGTAATGCTAGATTTGCCAGAGATAGCTATAGACGCTTTATTATGATGTTCGGTGATGTCGTCATGGAAATCGATAAAACAAAGTTTGAAGACGAGTTGGACAAGGTTAAAGAAGAGCTCGGTGTGAGTTTGGATACAGACCTTGATGCAGACGCCATGCTGGATGTATTAAACCGTTTCTTAGCCGTGTATGAAAAAGAAAAGGGTGAACCCTTCCCACAAGATCCACACGATCAATTGATGGCAGCAATCGAAGCGGTCTTCAAGAGCTGGCATAACGAGCGTGCTGTATACTATCGCCGTCAATATAACATTCCATCTACTTGGGGTACGGCTGTAAACGTACAAGAAATGGTCTATGGCAATATGGGTGATACATCTGGTACGGGTGTTGCCTTTAGTAGAAGCCCATCGACGGGTCAAGATGAGATCTTCGGTGAATTCCTGATCAATGCACAGGGCGAAGATGTAGTGGCAGGTGTTAGAACGCCTCAGCCTCTCGAAAAACTAAATGAATTGATGCCTGATGTCCATGCACAGTTCTCTAGGATCGCTAAAAAGTTAGAAGCCCACTATAAAGATATGCAGGATCTGGAATTTACGATTGAACGTGGCAAGTTATATATTCTTCAGACCCGTAGTGGTAAACGTACTGCTGCTGCAGCCTTAAAGATTGCAGTGGATATGGTCAATGAAGGTTTGTTATCTAAAGAAGAAGCACTAGCAAAGATCGATGCTGGATCACTAGATACATTGCTCCATCCAGGTTTCGATCCTGAGGTCTTAAAGGTAGAAGAGCCAATCGCTAAGGGATTACCTGCATCTCCAGGTGCAGCATCCGGTAAGATCGCCTTTTCTGCTAGTCGAGTGGTAGAGATGGCCGATGCAGGTGACAAGGTAATACTTGTTCGTTTGGAGACAAGTCCAGAAGATATTGCCGGTATGGATCGTTCCCAAGGTATATTGACCGGACGAGGTGGCATGACTTCTCACGCAGCTGTTGTTGCTCGTGGCATGGGTAAGTGCTGTGTCTCTGGTTGTTCAGATGTAACCATTAATGAAGCCGAAGGCTACATGATCGACAAGAATGGTAAGCGTTATGTTGAAGGAGATGAAATCTCACTTAACGGTAGTACAGGTTTTATCTATAGTGGATCTTTAGAGACAGTTGATGCAGAGTTAACCGGTGACTTCCAAACCATTATGGATTGGTCTGATGAGATTAGAACATTGGATGTAAGAGCCAACGCTGATACACCGAAAGATGCGACGGTTGCTCGTGAGCTAGGTGCTAAGGGTATCGGTTTAACAAGGACTGAGCATATGTTCTTTGATAGTGAGCGTATCTTCTTATTCCGTCAGATGATTATGGCAGATACTAAGGAGGCACGCCGTAGAGCATTGGCTAAACTCTTGCCTATCCAACAAGCTGACTTTGAAGGTATATTTGAAGCGATGGCAGGATTGCCTGTAACCATTCGTTTATTAGATCCACCTTTACATGAGTTCTTGCCGACAGATACTAAAGACATCGAAGCACTCGCAGTTGAACTTGGTATGGAACTAGCTACTTTGAATGACAAGATTATGGCCTTGCATGAGTTGAACCCGATGATGGGGCACCGTGGCTTAAGACTTGCGGTTTCCTATCCAGAAATTGCAGAGATGCAAACTGAAGCAATTATTCGTGCAGCGATCAGTCAAAGTAAGGCGGGTAATCCAGTTGTACCTGAGATTATGATTCCACTAGCATCTGATCCAATTGAGCTACGTACCGTTGAGGCTATCGTACGCAAAGCGGCAGATCGAATCATTAAAGAAGAAGGAGCTGATTTAGAATACCTCGTCGGTGCCATGATTGAGACACCACGTGCAGCACTCTTGGCAGGTGAGATGGCAGAATATGCTGAGTTCTTCAGTTTTGGTACGAATGATCTGACCCAACTTGCTTACGGTTTATCTCGTGATGACGCAGGTCGTATCCTTGAGGACTATTACACCGCAGGTATCTTCGAAGTAGATCCTACGGCACTGCTGGATCAAAAGGCAGTGGGTCGTTTAATGGATATTGCTGTCCGTGAAGGTAGAGAAGCGAAACCTGGATTGAAGATGGGTATTTGTGGAGAGCATGGTGGTGAGCCATCTTCCGTTAAGTTCTGTGCGCAAGTTGGTTTAGACTATGTATCTTGTTCACCATTCCGTGTACCGATTGCCCGACTATCAGCAGCTCAAGCGGTGATCGAAGCCAAGCAAAAAGAATCGGAGCGAACCATTCTAGGCTAAATCCCTTATATACTCTATATAAGGACAAATCTAGATTCTGTTTGAAGATTTGAATAAGCCCCCAAGGAGCATCTTATTTACGATGTTCCTTGGGGGCTTTCTAAATCGTTGCTATGTTATAGATAATAAAACGCCCGGTTACGTTGTAGAAAGGCAAGCGGAAGTGAAAGGGAAGTGCTTGACAAAGCTCTTCTTTAGGTGCTATTATAGCTGAGCGCCTCGCGAGCGGGGCCGGACCTTGAAAATTGAACAGAGACAAATAGTGCAAACACAAATATACGAGCCAAGTTAATTCCAACGATGAGTTGGTACTAAAAATAAGTAATTGAGCCAAATGGCTCTCATTTTAATTGAGAGTTTGATCCTGGCTCAGGATGAACGCTGGCGGCGTGCTTAACACATGC
>CAYXVJ010000166.1:0-5215 GCA_964468675.1 uncultured Oscillospiraceae bacterium | reverse complement strand
ACAGCTGCAAAAACAGCTTATGAGCACGGTATGCGCTCTGTTGAAGTCTTCGTTAAAGGACCGGGTGGCGGTCGTGAATCCGCTATTCGTGCACTTCAAGCAAATGGTCTTGAAGTCACCATGATTAAGGATGTGACACCAATCCCACATAACGGATGTCGTCCACCTAAGAGAAGAAGGGTATAACGGAGGAACATAATGGCGAAGTATACTGAATCAGCTTGCCGGCTCTGTCGCCGGGAAGGTGAGAAGCTTTTTTTGAAAGGTAGTCGTTGCTACAGCAGCAAGTGCGCTGTCGCAAGAAGAACTTACGCACCTGGCCAACATGGTCAAAGTGGTATGAGGAAGAAAACTTCTGAATATGGACTTCAATTGCGTGAGAAGCAAAAAGCAAAGCGTTTCTATGGCTTAATGGAAGCACAATTCCATAAGACCTACCTAGAAGCGGAGCGTATGCCAGGTAAGACTGGTGATAACTTCTTAAGCTTGCTAGAGCGTCGTTTCGACAACGTTGTTTATCGCTTAGGATTTGCTGACTCCCGTCCACAAGCACGTCAACTTGTACTACATGGTCATTTTACTCTTAATGGTAAGAAGGCGAATATCCCATCGATGTTCCTTTCAGCTGGTGATGAAATCGCAGTTAAGGAATCTTCTCGCTCACTAGACCACTTCAAGTCACGTGAAGCAACACGTAGCTTAGCGAAGTGGCTCAGCATTGACGAGAATAATCTTGTCGCTCAAGTAACAGCACTTCCTGCACGTGAAGATGTTGATCTGGAAGTTCAGGAGCGCTTGATCGTCGAGCTTTACTCGAGATAATAGGGATCGTTCGTATGAATTGTGCCATCTATTCATAGATGGCGGATCAGTCATAATCGTAGGAGGTAAAAATGATTGAAATTAATAAGCCGGTAATTGAATCGATAGATTCGTTGAAAGACGGCTCCTACGGGAAATTTGTTGTAGAGCCTTTGGAACGTGGTTATGGAATGACTCTTGGTAACTCATTACGTCGTGTCCTTCTATCGTCACTCCCAGGTGCAGCTGTTACTGCTATCCGTGTTGACGGTGTCTACCATGAATTTTCAACAGCCGCAGGTGTGATCGAAGACATGACTGAGATCATCCTGAATATTAAAGGTATTCGAGCCAAGATGCACACAGAAGGCCCGAAAATTGTTTACCTCAATACTGAAGAAGGTCGCACAGGTGCAATTACAGCTGGTGATATTTCACATGATGCTGAAATTGAAATCATGAACCCAGAGCATGTCATTTGCACGCTAAATGGAACAGGACGTTTCTTCATGGAGTTCACATTCAATGCAGGTCGCGGCTATAACAGTGCAGATCAAAATAAGTGGCCTAACCAGCCAATCGGTGTAATTCCAGTAGACTCTATTTTTACACCAGTGAAAAAGGTGAATTACTCAGTTGAGAATACTCGTGTCGGACAGTTTACTGACTACGACAAACTAACGCTTGAAGTATGGACAGATGCGACTATCAGTGCTGAAGATGCAATTGCTCAATCAGCCCGTATCTTAACGGATCACTTGCAACTGTTCAGTCAGCTAACAGAAGATAGTAACGAAGTTGCCTTTACTGAGACACCTGAAGAAACCGCCCGTAGTCAGGTGTTAGATATGGCTATTGAGGATCTTGATTTCTCAATCCGTACCTATAATTGCTTGAAGCGTGCTAACATCAACTCCGTCGGTGATCTGACCGCAAGGACAGAAGAAGACATGATGAAAGTTCGTAACCTGGGTAAGAAATCATTAGAAGAAGTCATTCTGAAGCTTGAAGAACTTGACTTGGGTCTGGCCCAGTCTGGAAGCGTTTGAGCCAAGCTAACTAGAGGAGGAAATTAAAATGTCTGGATATCGTAAACTGGGGCGTACCTCAGATATCCGTTTAGCGATGCTCCGTGGTTTGACCACAGATCTGATCGTCCATGGACGGATTAAAACGACACTGACACGTGCCAAAGAAGTACAAAGAATTGCTGAGAAGTTGATCTCAGATGCATCTAAAGAAACCGAAAACTTCACTACCCGTGAGGTTCTTGTATCAAGTGCAAAGCTTGATTCCAAGGGTAACAAAGCTCTTAAGCAAAAAACATCTAAGGCTGGCAACACCTATGATGTCGTACAGCGTGAGCTTTCAACCAAGATGGTTCAAGTGGACAACCCAAGCCGTTTGGCTGCCCGTCGTCAAGCTATGAAGTGGCTTGTACGTGGTGCTGACAGCGAAGGCAAGAGAATTAATCCTGTCAACGTACTATTCGATGAGGTTGCTCCAAAGTACACCAATCGTAATGGTGGTTGCACAAGAATTACAAATCTTGGTCCACGTCGTGGTGATGCAGCTGAAATGGCTATTATTGAGCTCGTTTAAGCTTTCAGCCACATGATATTGAAAATAAGGGAGGAGGCTGCTAAAGCTTACCTCCTTTTTGTTTATCTATAGGAAGCGAGGCATATGGAAGCTTATATCAGTATTGATCAAGTGAGCTTTACCTACGAAGATCTGTCGAACCCACAAGATCAAGATGTAGCTTTAGATCGTGTATCATTCACGATTCATAAGGGTGAGCACATTGCAATATTGGGTCGTAATGGTTCAGGTAAATCTACCTTGGCCCGTTTAATCAATGGTCTTGAAATACCCAGTTCAGGTGATATTACCCTGTCTGGGTTTAATACACGTGACGAGATTGACTCTTGGGAAGTTAGGAGGCGCTGCGGCATGGTCTTCCAAAACCCAGACAATCAGATTGTTGCGACTACGGTTGAAGAAGACGTTGCGTTTGGACCTGAAAACTTAGGTGTTCCCTCAAGTGAGATTCGCCTAGCTGTAGATCAGGCCCTAGCATATGTTGGCTTAGATGAATATGCAAAGAAGGCACCGACTGAGCTCAGTGGTGGTCAAAAACAAAAATTGGCCATTGCAGGTATTTTAGCAATGAAGCCTGAGTGCATCATTCTGGATGAAGCGACCAGTATGTTAGATCCTGAAGGAAGACAAGGCTTGATGGATCTCGTGATACGTTTAAGAGATGAGCGTGGCCTAACCCTAATTAATATTACCCATAACATGAGTGAGGCTGCATTGGCTGACCGAGTGGTGGTATTGCATCACGGCCGCGTTTTACTTGAAGGGACGCCTGCTGAAATCTTCCACTACGTAGATGAGATCAGGGACATTGGTTTGGATGTGCCAGCTCATACAGCGATTGCAAGAAGTTTAACATTAGCACATGGCATCGATATTCCTGTAGGCGCTGCAGCAACAGCTGATCTTGCAGAAGATGTCATTCATCGGTATTTTGATCTTATTGATACAGATACAGGAGCAGATATTAAAAAAGTAGCTGGAGATGGTCAAACATCAAAAGAGGCCGTAGTATATGCCAAAGATTTAACATACAGTTATAACCGTAAGAGTTATGCTGTAGAAGAAGCCATCTCCGATATTAGCTTTGATATAAGGCGTGGTGAATTCTTCGGAGTTATGGGCCATTCTGGCTCTGGTAAATCAACACTCATTCAGCATCTCAATGGCCTATTGCGGATACAAGCTGGCAAGTTAACTGTTTTGGATAAAGATCTGTATAAAGTAAGAGATATTAGAGCGCTAAGAAGGCACGTGCAAGTACTCTTCCAGTACCCAGAACATCAGTTATTTGCCGATACTGTACAAGAAGATATCGAGTTTGGTCCTAAAAAGCTTGGTGTTCCAGAAGATGAGATTGCATCACATGTTAAAGAGGCATGTCTTTTGGCAGGAGTAAAAGAAGAATGGCTTTTACGTTCTCCTTTTGAGTTGTCTGGAGGAGAGAAAAGACGCGTTGCCCTTGCAGGTATCTTAGCGATGAAGCCTGAACTCCTCATTTTAGATGAGCCAGCTGCAGGTCTTGATCCTGCAGGAAGAGAAGAGATTTTGGCGTATTTCAATACCTTACACGAGCAAGGAGTGACCATAGTGATGGTGTCACATAGTATGGAGGACTTGTCTAGGCTTTGCGATCGCATCTTGGTCTTAAACGATGGTAAGCGTGTCATGCTAGATCGTGTAGCAGGTATCTTTAAAGATAAAGACTTGGTGTACAAAAACCATTTAGCCTTTCCAGAAACCAAGGCCTTTTTGGAGCGCTTTAAAACTAAAATTCCTTCTTTGGATAGTGATTGCTATTCCATCGATGCAGCAATAGACAGCTTAAGTGCACATCTAAGGCTTAGGAAGGAGGCGTAAATGAAACTATCACTCGGTAACTACTATCCATCAAATAGCTTTCTACATCGTTTGGACCCAAGAGTGAAGATTGTATCTTCAGTCCTCTTAATGGTGTTTTTATTTATGATATCAAGTGTTGTGCCACTACTTGTATTTGGTATTGCCTTGATCTTCTTAACGCTGCTGGCAAGGATTCCATTTTCTCTTGTTCTGCGCAGTGTGAAGCCAGTGATGATGTTGGCGTCGATTGCCTTTTTAATTAATATCTTTACAGTAACTGGTGAGGTGCTATGGAGCTGGCGTTTCTTGAGTATCAGCCAAGAAGGCTTATCCTTAGGACTAAGAATGGGTATTCGTTTGTTTTACCTCGTCATGTCTACACAGCTTTGCTTAACCTTAACCACAACGCCATTAGAGATTGCTGATGGCATAGAAAGCCTTTTAAAACCATTGGCACGTTTTGGCTTCCCAGCCCATGAACTTGCGATGATGATGTCCATTGCCCTACGCTTTGTACCAACATTGTCAGAGGAAACTGAAAAGATCATCAAAGCACAGTCCAGTCGTGGTGCAGATTACGACACAGGGGGAGCGATTGCTAGAGCAAGAGGCTTAATCTCTGTATTGATTCCTTTATTTGTCAGTGCATTCAAACGTGCAGAAGACCTTGCAACCGCCATGGAAGCAAGAGATTATCAAGGGGGAAAAGGACGCTCCAAATATCGACAATTAGCCTGGCACATTAATGATTCACTTGTAATCCTCTTTTTTGTGGCTCTTTTATTGGTTGTTTTAAGGATCCGTTCCTAGTGGACTAGCCTTTTAACAATATAAAGCGTATAATAGACTTATTCATAAAGGAGAGAAGAGAAAAGTATGGAAAGCATTTATCATTTTTTACATAATTTTTTATTTTCTAGTGTTGATTTAGTCAGTACGGTTATTGAAATCTGGGGGCTACTTCTGATTGTTA
>CAYXVJ010000165.1:0-5261 GCA_964468675.1 uncultured Oscillospiraceae bacterium | reverse complement strand
TTTTAGTCGCTTTAGTGGTCACCTCTACTTACTTTACAAGGCCAGAGGCCAATATCTGGGCGCTCTGGGGCTTATTATCAGTTGTCCCTGTATTCTTCTTAGCTGCTGCAGGAACGTCAGACGTTGTGCCTACAAGGCTCTTCCAGCAGTATCTGAAAGCTACCTTATCTGGTCTATTAAGTGGCACGATCCTCTTAGTACCTGCTTGGCTACTTGCCCAGCGCTACGATCCTAGAGATGTATACTCTAGAAGTGCTCAAGGCTTTGTCGACGATATCTCGACTTTCTTGCCGGATGAAATTAGGCCAAGGAGACGCTTTGATCCCTTCTCAATTAACCGCTCTGGCTACTACCCGCGTGAAGAACTTTTAGGTGGCTCGGTTACTTTAAGCCCAAACCCTGTTTTTAGACTACGAGGGTCAGCTAGTGGTCTACTTAAAGGTCAGACGAGTCTAACGTATACTGGCGAATCTTGGATACGAGAAACAAGAGAAGATACCTGGCGATTTGATTCACCCATCTTTAGCGAGAAAGAAAGAGAAGTCTTCTCCTACGATGAGGACCTATTCGCCGACCTTGGAATTATCTCGGCACTAGCAGAGGAATCCGACTACAGCATCGAAATGCTTCAAAGCGGCATCACGGTCCTGTTCACGAATGGACTTGCCAAAGACTTAACTTACGGATCTAGTAATCAGATGCAGGCCTTCTTCAATGAAGACGGTATCCTCTATGCGCAGTACCCACTCAACGCTGGCCAAACATATAGTTTAGAAACTGTTAAGCCACCTGTAGATCTCATCCGAGAACGCAGTTTGTTCCTCTATGAGAACGACCCTGAAAGCTTCAATGTCTTTTATGGACCCAATGCAAATGGTACTTTTAGTAGTCCTACAGGTAACTTTGATGCCTATCTTCAGTTACCAGAAGATGAGACGTTTGAAGAAGGTGGCTTTGTCTATGAAACTACTTTGGATTGGGCTGAAGGCGATGAACCTTTTGATTCACCTCAAGATCGTTTAACTAAGCTTTACCGTCTTGTCGCGAGGCATAAGGAAATGACTTACAGCTTACAAATGCCTATTCCTCCTGAAGGTCAAGATTTTGTCGAGCACGTCATTGAAGTCGAAGCTGGCTATTGTGTTTACTTTGCGACTTCACTTACAGTGATGGCTCGTATCCTAGGCATACCTGCAAGATATGTTGAAGGCTATGGCATACCAGGCGGTGCTGAGCGTTTCTTAAATTCAACTGGTTTTGTTATTCGCGGTGAACAAGCTCATGCCTGGACAGAAGTCTACTTGGAAGGCTTAGGTTGGATCCCTCTTGACCCTACACCAGGTGGTGTAGCAGGTGGCGAGACTGATCTGCCGGATGCCAGTGGTGACAATGGTGGACCTGTAGTTCCTAGCATTACTGAGATACCAGAACCTGGTGATAACGGGAGTCCTCTACCTACAATCAGTCCTGATGTCATTGACGGACGTCCAGGTATCACGGACATAATCAGCTGGCCCTACATCATTACTTTAGCGCTTATAGTCGTAGCACTTGCGATACTCTGGTCTCTTGGCCTATTCCACAGAATGAAGACACGCTTCCAACTGGGGCGCCCAAACCTTGCCATACGTTATATCGGTAAAGGTGTACAACATAAGGATTCTGATGCCCGTGGAGGTATTCGCTGGACCTTCCCCGATAAAGAAGCCATCAGAAATCTCTATCTCATGTATTGGCAAGAAATCAGACTCGAACTTCGCATGGCCAAAACGGCAAGTATTCGAGCGGTGAGACGAGCTGAAGCGATTAAGAAACGAAAGCTTCGTAAGTTAGGTCCTGACTACAAGGAGCCTGAACGCGATTTCTATAAGGCTAAGGTGCAAAGTGCGTATAAGCCCTCCCCATTTGTTGAGTTCTTAAACGAAGAAGCAGCGAAAAAACGCGAACGAGATCGCCTGTTCGAAGAAGAGCGCGTCATCTATGAGAATAAGCCCAAGAAGGCTAAAACCTTATTAGATCGCTGGGCAGATCCATCCCTTATCGGTACGTGGAGACGTGAATTGGATCAGACCATTGAAGAACTCCCACTACTAAAAAAGGAAAAGGCACCACTAACAGAAAACAAGAGCCTAACTGAGCTTCTAGAAGAAGCAGAGCGCATTGCAGAGCGAGCTGCATTCGCAGGACCAGATTACCATCCTACGGCAGAAGACATCTACCGTATCCACATCATCTACAGAAGGATACGCTACTTACGTCGTCATTGGCCTTTACCGGACCTCAAGTAATTTTATCTCTTGATCCTTGATCGTCCAGATCTCATCGGCAAGTTTCTGGACGAAAGTACGGTCGTGTGAAACAAAGAGTAATGTTCCTTCGAAGTCCAAGAGTAACGATTCAATTGCTTCCATTGAGGGAATATCAAGGTAGTTTGTAGGCTCATCTAAAACCAAAACATTGATGCTTGACACAAAGAGCATGGCAAAACTAAGTTTAACCCGCTCTCCACCGGATAGAACAGATGCAGTTTTGTGTACATCCTTACTGTAAAAACCCATACGCGCTAAGACAGATCGATCTGTCGCCTCATGCTGACAAGAAACAGCTCTCATGTTCTCAAGGATTGTTTGCTTTGGATCTACCATCTCCATCTCTTGTCTGAAGTAGCCGAACTTTGCTTTAGGGACGACCCTTATATCCGGATGTCCATCGACTAAAAGCCTACAAAACACACTCTTGCCACAACCGTTTGGACCTACCAATGCGGTTCTCGTATTCCCTTTTAATTGAAACTTCACATCTTTAAACAGAAGCTTATTTTCAAAGCCAAATGTAAGCCCTTTTGCATCTACTAGACCTTGTCCTGCTTCAGCAATGACTTTATTTTGCGGTGGGTCTGTAAGAGAGAAGTCTGGCTTAATGACTCGTAAACGTTCAGGCTTAACCTTCTCTTCTAATTGCTCCAAGCGCTTTTGTGTGTGCTTAGCTGCAGCCGCTAAGCTCTTAGCTTTGCCACCTTGTGACCTGTGGGTAGCAGTAAAATCTCGTTGCTTTGCTTCACTGTGAGATAAGCCCCTTGGCTTCTTCGATATCTTTTGTGAGCGCCTACTGTAGTCTTTTGCTACTGCTTCTAAGCGTTTGCTTTCTTCCTTGAATTGCATGTACTCTGCTTCACGCCTTTTAATGTCTAGATCCAACCAAGCCATGTATTCGTTGTATGGACCAGGGCAGTCAAACAGGCGTCCTTCTCTGATATCGATGGTTCTCGTACAATGTTCGTTTAGAAGTGCACGGTCATGAGAGATCAAGATAAATGTCTCTAAACCCCAGAGTATGCCTGACAAGTACTCAATACCTGCCAGATCTAAATTACTTGTAGGTTCATCTAAAAGTAAGATATCTCCTGGCGCTTCTAATATCTTAGCCAAGCGACTCCTTGTCTTCTCACCACCTGAGAAAGTCTTAGGGTCTTGTTGCCAGAGCCCATCTATACCCCATAAGCCCAATTCTGAAGATTGCAATATCTCTGGGCTATACGCATCGTCGAATTGGTGATGGATTTGCCAATTACCAAATCGTTTCATAGATCCTGTTAGAGGCTCAATCTCCCCCATTAATACACGCAATAAAGTTGACTTACCGGAGCCATTTGCTCCGATGAGCCCAATTCGTTCACCAGTTACAATATCTAATTGGTCAATTGAAAATAGGTCTTGAGTTGGAAAACCAATCTCTACATCCCGCATCTCTAATAAATGCATACTTAATCTCCTCAAATAAGCTATTGATAGCTTATGCTTCCATAGCATCACTGCTGTTGGCAATTCTAGAAATTAAGCAAAAATGTACATCAAGGTCTCCTCTTTTAAAATTTACTAGTCAAATTATAACACACACAATTTCGAAATCTAATACATTCAGTGAATAGAATTAAAGAATCTTATTTCTTCTTTAACACTATAACACCTGAACAATAGGACTTCTTATAAAAGTCTATTTGGAAGTCCGCTAACAGAGCAGAAAATTCATCTAAAACAATGTAAGACTCCTCATCGTCCCAATAGTCTTGATCTTTTAGCCTTGCATTATCCATATCTGCTCTTGTCTTCGTTAAGACATCCCCGATAGCGAGAATACCGCCTTCATTGATTTGCTTAAACAAATCTTTTATAAGTGCTACTTGCTTATCTGTCTCCAGATGATGGATCGAGTACGTCATTACGACTGCATCAAAACGATCCTCTCTTAAGCTATCAGGTATACCCAGTTCAAGATCTGCAGTTAACAGCTTAGCTTTGGGCATTAACGTTTTAGCGATCTCTACCATTTCACTTGAGAAATCCACACCCATAATATCAAGGCCATCTTCATAGAATCTTGAAGTAAGTGTTGCAGTTCCAAAACCTAAGTCCAGTACAGACTTCGCATCTATACCTATGACTTGCTTATAGACTTCATCAATGACTTCACTGTACGCTGCAAAGGGATAGACATTCTCGTCTTCTGTCTGTAAGACATCTCTATCGTATGTTTTGGACCACTCATCAAAACCATCTTTATCTAACACGTTCTTGCCCATACTTATCTCATCCCTTATCCTTAGTCTACTGATATCTGTACTTGGTCTAACAACATTGATATCTTAACACGTATGAGCAGACACAAGTTAAATAAAATTGAGGACATAATGTTAGAGAAGCTAGAGATACTAAATTTACTAGATCAAGCGAATATTGAATACGAATTATATGAACATGTGGCAGTCTATACAATGGATGAGATGCTTCAATTAGAACTGCCTAAGTTAGAGTCCGTCGCCAAAAACCTTTTTGTTAGAGACGATAAGAAGCAAAACTATTACATTCTTGTATTAAAAGGGAACCGCAGCGTTCGTCTAAAAGATATCAAGGAGAAAATAGAATCCAGGCCACTTAGTTTCGGATCTGAAGCTGACTTAGAACGATACTTGATGCTAGAAAAAGGTGCAGTGACGCCATTTGGTGTTCTAAACGATAGTAGCAAAAAGGTAAAAGTCTTTATTGACCAGCATTTCAAAGGTTCTCAAATAGCAGTCCATCCCAATACAAATTCAGCAACAGTATGGCTTAATGCAGATGATTTAGTCTCTCTACTATTAAATGAAGGATATGACGCGTCTTATATAAGTTTATAGAGGTATCCAGTCATCTATCACGGTGACGTCCTACCTGCACCCATGTTCTAGCATGCAGGTTCGAACCTACAACAATTCAATGCTTTAA
>CAYXVJ010000164.1:0-5328 GCA_964468675.1 uncultured Oscillospiraceae bacterium | reverse complement strand
ATTGATGGAGCAAATGATGCCATCGTTGCCTTCCGCATCTACTTACCACTTAGTTTACCCGTCATCGCCACCGTCACATTGTTCTATGCCTTAGCGTATTGGAACGACTGGTGGAATGCGATCATGCTGGTGGATAACAGGCGCTTGTATCCCATCCAGTATCTCTTATTGCAATTGAAATCACAGATATCAATGCTACGCGACTTACAGTTCCTGTCAGGAACCGGCACGATGACACCGCCGACTGAGTCGCTCAAGATGGCAACCGCCATCGTTACAATTGGACCTATTGCTCTTCTCTATCCATTTTTACAACGTTACTACGTTAAAGGACTGGTCATTGGATCGGTGAAGGGCTAAAGATTAGGAGGATAGACATGAAAAGAAAATTAGCATTCGTGCTGAGTATGCTCTTACTTGTAGGCTTTGTTGCCGCATGTAATCCAGATTCAGCTGGTACCGACAACGGTACAGACCCCGTTACCATCACTGGAGACACTGATGGCAACGATACAACAGATCCGGGTAGCGATGAGACAGATCCTGTTGATGAAACAGATCCAGGTACAGACGAAACCGTTCCGATGCTTTACGTTGTTCCAGGTGATGAACCTGTAGATCTAGCGATAGTTCTCGGTATGGTGAACGAGAAAATCGCTGCAGATGGTGCAGGTGTAGAAGTGAGTCTTCAATATATTCCGTGGGATGCTTGGGATCAGCGTTTGAACCTGATGCTCTCAACCGGTGAAGATTTTGATATGTTCACGGTTATGAATGACCGCGTCACCATCAGTAACTATGCATCTAGAAATGCATTAGCAGATTTAACCGATATCATTCAAGAACATGGCCAGAATATACTAGACTTGAACCCAGAAATCATGATGCAGTCCGGCATGGTGAATGGTAGACAGTATGGTATTCCAGCTTACTGGTTTGAAAGTGCTTTAGGCCCAGAGATGACTATGCGTAAAGACATCATGGAGCACTATGGCATTGAGAATGAGCCCACAACATTTGAAGAGTTAACCGAACAATATGAAAAGGTTATGAATGAATGGGAAGGACCTGTTAAACCGTACTTCCCACTTGTTGGCGCGAACTCGTATGACTTCGGTATCATGAACAAGACCTATGACAACTATCCATTCTTTGTTTACGATGGTATTTTCTTCGTGACACAAGATGGTGTTGTTCAAAACTACTTTGAAACCGACGAATTCCGTCAAAACAGTGAGAACGCACGTGTATGGTATGAAAAGGGACTTATTAACCCTGACGTATTAGTCTTCACAAACGATCAATTGACGAACCAATTAAACTCAGGTGACTGGTTCATCCACCCAGGTACCATCGGTAACGTTGAGCCACTGAAGAGTAACTACCCTGACATTACGGTAGATGACTTCTTATGGATTGACTTTGCTCCAGATAAACCTGAGGTCAGACCTTACGGTACAAGAAACATGCAGGCGATCCCACTATCTAGTGAACAGCCTGAAGCAGGAGTGAAGTTCATCAACTGGCTCTATGCAAACCAAGAAAACTACGATCTCTTCATGTATGGTCGTGAAGACATTGATTACGAGAAGGTAGAGCCAAAAGGACGAATCTCCATTAACGATGAAGCTTATAACACACCGCTTTATTACTTCTCCGACTGGATGATCGGTAACGTTGAGTTTGAACGAACAGACGTCAACGCACCAACTATTACAAACGAGAATCTCTATGTAGCAAATGAGAATGCAGAAGACAGTATTGCAGCTGGTATGCAATTTGACGCAACAAGCGTTCAAACACAGCTAGCTGACGTAAAGACACAGATGTCTGCAGTCATTGCACCAATCGCAACAGGTGTACAGCCTTATGAAGGAAACATTGACGAAGCATTAGACCTCTTACAAAAAGCAGGTATTGATGAGCTTGTCGCTGAGTTCCAAGCTCAGCTAGATGCACACTTAGGCAATTAACAAATCCCTTCATACAGCATCAAGCTAACCTTCACCCTCTACAGAAGACTATCTTTTGTAGAGGGTGATTTTTTCTCTAAAAGTCTATATAAAACGATATAAGTGTATATCTTCTATGCTTGAGCCAGGATCTAGAGTAGCCTATACTAAAGTGTACAGGAGGTGATTTCGTGTCAGACTATGGCAATACTGCTAGTAGGCTTTTTTCTAAAGCTACGCTTCGTCATTTAATCCATCAGACAGATCACCAACTATTAGAGCAGGCATATGAACTGTTCTCGAAAGACACTGAAGATAAAATGTTTCACCATGTAGTCGAGGATGCGTATCACTACCTGTCCAGATCCTACCGTAATGAATACTACTATCAAAATACCTTATTAAATAAATTGATCTTGAATAAAAGGAGCAAGGATACCGTTGCACTCGCACAAGTACCCGTTGCACGCTCAGTAGCTGACTTTATCTTGATTAACGGTGAAGCAGTGGTCTATGAGATAAAGTCAGATTTAGATTCATTTGCTCGCTTAAAAGATCAAATCAATGACTATTACAAAGCATATACGAAGGTTAGTGTGGTCTCGTCAGAAAAGAACTACAAACGTTTAGAAAACATGCTTCAAGAGTCGCCTGTAGGTATCGTAACAGTAACGAAACGAAATACGATCAGTCGCAGCATGAAGAAGGAGCCAGAAGCTTGTTTTGATTATTTGTCTTATCAGAGCATGTTTAGACAATTACGTAAACACGAGTATGAAGCAATATTGAAAGATCACTTTCATGATCTACCTACTGCACCATCTGGGCTTTACTATCGGGCTTGTTTTACGCAGTTTCAAGAGATACCGATAAAACTTGCATATGAGAAGATGCTCGGCCAATTAAGATTGCGACATGAAGAGATTGGTGAAGTGCTTCATCAGGTGCCATATGAATTGAGATCTTTAATTTATTTTTCAAGATTTACAGTTAAGGAGCGTGAATTGTTAGAACAATTCTTAAGCAGTACGTAGGAGGATTCGTGCTATCTAATCCATATGTGACTTCAAATCCATTCAATACGATATGAAAGATATTGCCTAGCTAATCTATGCTTGCACATCGATAATGATCTTCATGCTTTCCTCTCGGTTCTCATCGATATATTCGTATGCTTCTTTAAATTCCTGGAAGGGGAAGTGCTTTGTTATGAGCGCTTGTAGATCCACTAAACCTTCACTAGCTATACGAATGGCATCGATATAGTCTTCATGCAAATACATCATGCTAGTATCAAGTTTTAATTCGTGGTCGTTTAATACGGCGAGATCAATTTCTGCTTTCCCATCGAAGACTGCAACGAGGATGATAGTTGAGCCTTTTCTAGCATAACGAATCGCTTGCCCCATCGTCGTGTTATTACCTGCACAGTCATAGATGAAATCTGCCTTGTCAGGACCAAAGTGTTCCTCTATAGCATCACCTAAGTCTTTATGTAGTGTATTGATGCAGACATCGATGCCTACTTCTCTTGCTTTATCCAAGCGGAAATCACTAATGTCTGTAATTAAGACTTTGGCTGCACCATAAGCTCTGGCTGTTTGAGCGACAAGGTTACCGATTGGTCCTGCACCTAATACAACGATGTTCTTTCCTTGTACTTTTTTAGCGCGCTTAATCGCATGAACTGCTACAGCTAGTGGCTCAATCAAGGCACCTTCGTCAAAACTCATGTTAGAGGGAAGTTTAGTTACCTTACTTTGATTGACTGTAAAGTATTCTGCTGCCATACCAGGTGCTTGGAAACCCATCACTTTCAACTCTTCACAGACGTTATACCGTCCTGCTCTGCAAGGGTGGCAGTCACCACAGACCAACTGTGGTTCAATCGTCACTTTATCGCCTACTTTTAAGCGTTCAACGAGGCTGCCAACGGCCACAATGACACCTGAAGCTTCATGGCCTTGGGTGACAGGATAGGGCGTAAAGGGATGTTTACCATGGTAGACGTGGATATCAGAACCACAAATCCCAATTCTCTCAATTCGTATGCATACGTCTTGCTCAGTGACTTTGGGCATGTCTACTTCTTGGAATGTAATGACTCCAGGTTCTTGCATGACTTGTATCTTCATATTGACCTCCACCATTTATCCTACAAACTACTTCTATTATATCCTTCTATACAATTAAATATTGACTCGTCACCATAAAAGTATTTGGAAATACGGTGAGTAAATCATATAGGTCAGTTATTGTATCGTAGAATTGTCCACCTTTTGTAAGTTGTATACCGCTGTTCTAGAGATCTTTCTATGCCATAATCAAAACTGAGCTTAAAGATCTCCAAAACCTAAGAAAGAGAAGCATATGGTCTTACACACAGATGCAAAACAAAGATACATTCGTACATCGCTCCAAGAGCTAGCTACATTTGATTCTTGTGGCTTCTTTCAAGCTGAGGCCAATTGGGTACACGAAAAACGCAGCGTAGATAGCTTCTTACTCTTGCTTGTACTGGAACACCACTTGTATATAGAAGTTGCAGGCAAGCGGTATAGATTAAACACAGGTGATCTCTACCTCATCCCACCAGGTGTTGAGCATCAAGGCTATGAGGCATCACCTGAAGGAACTGTCTATTTTTGGTTGCATTTTCAATTGAAAGACAAAACGCTAACTTTTGAAGAAGACGATGGCAATCAAGCGTTCGATTTAAATAATCTAGACGCATATGATGTCATCTTGCCACTTTATTTAACGAATGTGGATTTAGGTAAGGCCGTAATTTATTGCCATCAAATTTGTGACACCAATGAGAGTAAAGCCTAAGTTTCTGCAGCAACCGATGTCTTAGTGACTGCACTGTTAATGGAGATCAGTAGCCAATACATCAGTAAGCACGATGAGCAGTACTATGGGAATATTCAAAAGATATTGGAGTGGATTCGTATCCATTACACCTCTCCAATCTCTGTTCGAGATGTAGCCGAGCACTTCGAATACTCGATTAACTACATGTCCCACTACTTCAGTAAACATGTTGGCATATCCATGCAAAAATACATCACCATGAAACGTATCCGTAAAGCCTGTGAATTACTTTTAGAGACTAGAGATACAGCGATCCAGATCGCAGCCAAAGTGGGTTTCAAAGACAGTAAGTATTTCTTAAGAGTCTTCAAACAATATATGAAGCAGACACCAACAGCTTACAGAAATGCTTTTAATCAGACACACTATAATAAGGAATGAGGGAAAAATGAGCACCATCAATAAAATTAAAGAGGATCTTTGCCATATCTACTTGGGTAATATTTGTGAATTAGCCGAGAACACTCGTGACTTCAGTCATGAGATGAATCGGCTTCGGACA
>CAYXVJ010000163.1:0-5406 GCA_964468675.1 uncultured Oscillospiraceae bacterium | reverse complement strand
CGCCTACTTTCAAATCTTTAATATAACTAGCTCATCCATTAGCACCACTCGTGTTATCATAGGCATAATAAATTACTAGTCTTGTAGAGGTATGATATGTCAGCTAAATTGCTATTAATAGAAGATGATTTCACATTAGCAGCAGGTCTTGCATACTTATTAAGAGATGAAGGCTTTGAATTAGATCTTGCTCATAACGCAAGTTTGGGTTTAGAATTCGCCATGAACGAACACTACGACCTCATCATCTGCGATCGAATGCTGCCAGAAATGGACGGGCTAGATATTTTAAAGCATCTACGAGAAGCTGGAAGGCAAACAAAGCTTTTATTCCTCACAGCAAGAGATACGGTTAGCGAACGCGTAGAGGGTTTAGATGCAGGTGCTGAAGACTATATTAATAAGCCTTTCTCTTCAGAAGAGCTCTTAGCTCGTATCCGTGTTCTACTACGCAGGCAAGACGACTTGCAGACAGCTACTGTATTGAAATATGGCGATCTTGAAATTAAATCCGGTGATAATCGCTTGGTCTGTGGGGAGATGCAAGAAAATTTAACACCCAAAGAGAGCCAACTACTCGTACTCTTCATGAAAAATCCTGAACAAGTACTGAGTAGAAAGCATATCTTAGAGGCTGTATGGGGCACAGCTAATTTCATTGAAGAGAATAACATTGATATTTGTGTGCACTATCTCAGACAAAAAATGGGACGCATGCACTCAAACGTTTCAATCCGCACCGTTAGAGGAGTCGGATACACCATCGAGCACAGTTCTGATCACTAAAGGCTTAAAGAATTCTGGTCTGTGAAAGTCAGGCTCACTTGTTCCAATATGTCCCCAGGATAAGTAGTGTGGTTTTGGTGTCTCGTCACCACACTTATAGAAGTTTGCCAATAGCTCATCTCCATCATCAAAGCAAATATCATGACCTACTCGAAGCTTTAGCCAGCTTGCAGGAATTTGGAAATGTATCTGCCACCAACCCTCTTCATACTCCCCTTCAGGGTTAATATGGATCAGGCAGTTTATTCTTAAACCAGAGATTTCAGATGCACTCATGACACGTCTTTCATGACGTCCATGACCAAAGCCAATATGTGCTGTACCAAGGCTATTGAATTCGAAATTAAAATACGGTGCTTCTTCACCATGGTTAAAGCTGATAAACGCTTCAAGGCAACTATCTAAATGGACAGGTCCACCTGTATCTTGGCATACTGCTCGCCGTTGTTGCTCATCGGGTTCGAATGCAGCTAAACGAATCAAGAGATTATCTCCATGCACCATTAAGCGCGCTTCACTCCTAGGCTTATAATCGCTTATGTCCCAAGGTGACTGATCCATCATGAGTGCGTCTGTAGCAAGCCAATCTGCCCAACTTGGTTGATGGATGCCTTCGTGTCGCTTAATCGTTGTAGTCAATTTGACATCGTCCATATCATCTATACCTCACTTGATTCTTCCTAGTGTTTTAATTATATCTGATTTATGCGAAAATGATGTGATAGTATGATTGTATAGATAAAATAAACGCCACAACGGAGGTAGATTATGTCATCTAGGCATTTAGAACGCCTAGCCAAGGATTTTAATTGGACAAGGCACGAAAATAGTTTTGCAGGTGTTGCTCAGAAATGTTTGTTTACGGTTACAGAAGATGATGGCTTCATGTCGATCTTCTTTTATATACCGGATTTAGATGAAGCAAGCTTAACTTCTATCAGAACCTATCTGACACAAAGCAAAAAGCGTCTACATATACTAGACCATGACTACACCGATGACTTCTTATTAGTCACGCTGAAGAAAACCCTCTTCCCCATCTCAGACGAAAAGTTAACCCAGCTTTTACTTTTGGTCAGCAACTTAGCCCGTGAAGGTCAAGGAAGCTTATCCAGAAAATGTCCTGTGTGTGGTGAGCAGACTACAGAAGACGAGCGTGGTTTTTATTTAGATCTACATTGCTATATACATCCTGCCTGTACAGATGAGAACGCTGCAGGCATCGTTTCACAAGTGGAGGATAATGATATGAGTGAACAGTTAACGAGCAAAGAAGAACAGCTCGAATTCTTAATGGACCTAATGCGCATTCCTAGCATGAAGGGCGAAGCTGTAGAAGGTGCACCTTTCGGCATAGAAACCGTCAAAGCTTTAAATCTATTCTTAGAGCAAGCACAAAAAGATGGCTTTAGAACCAAAAATGTCGATGGCTACTGCGGTTGGGTCGAGTTTGGTCCAGAAAATGCCACCCACATGATCGCTGCAGTTGCTCACCTAGACGTCGTTCCAGCACTCGATTGGCCAGAGGCTTACGAACCAATTCTAGAAGACGAGCGCCTCATTGGTCGTGGCTCGATTGACGATAAGGGACCTGCCGTTTCCGCCTACTATGCTCTCAAAGCATTAAAGGATGAAGGCTATGAGCCAAAGCACCGCTTGCGAGTCATCGTCGGTTTAGATGAAGAGTCTGGTTCTAGCTGCATGAGCCGCTACCTTGAAACTGAAGAAGTACCTGTTGCAGGCTTTACACCAGATGCTGACTTCCCTGTTATCCATGCTGAAAAAGGCATGTTACGCTTCGACATCGAGATGAATTGGCCTAAAGATGAGACAAGCGACTTAAGACTTGTTAAGGCAAAGGCTGGTAGCAGGCCAAACGTCATCCCAGGTAGCGCAGAACTTACTTTCCAAGATGCAGATGGTTCACTTGAGACCAAGGTCTCAGAAGGCGTTATGGGACATGCTAGCATGCCTGACAAAGCCAAGAATGCTATTTCACTAGCTATGCGCGATGCCGCTTACCGTTTAGATGAAAAAGGCGTCACACACCCCTTCGTCTCGATGTATCAAGACTTAATTGGACTCGATTACGACGGTGACAAATTCGGTATCAAACATGAAGACGATGTATCCGGTCCTTTAACCTTAAATGTCGGTGTCATCGATCTGGATGAAACATCAGCAACACTGGTTGTTGACATCAGATACCCTGTCACCATGGACTTAGATTTCCTCACCAAAACAATTGAAGACAAATTAAAGGCTCATAACGCTACATTTAAGTTGATGTCGCATTCAGAACCGCTATATCTACCACTAGACCATGACCTCATCAAGACCTTATCCAGTGTGTACAACAAGCAAACAGGGACCAACGAGAAGCCCTTAGCGATTGGTGGCGGTACCTATGCTCGTACCATCCCTAACATCGTTGCCTTTGGTCCTGGCTTCCCAGGTGAAGAGGCACTCGCTCACCAACACGGTGAATACATCTTGTTAGATACTTTCTTCAGAAGCCAAGACATCTATCGTAAAGCACTTCGCGAACTAGATATCGTTTACGCCAACGACTAAAGTGAAAATTTACTTTTAATACGCATAGGCCGCAAGTCCAAAAAGGATTTGCGGCCTATGCTTTTACTTCTTTAGATGAATCAATAATAAAAAATGAAATCCATCTAAAGCATTTATTTCTTATTCGATTAATGGTAGGTACGTAAGATCTTACGTGAGGTATTCTTCGGTAACTCTGTGTCACGAACCGTGAAGCCACGAATCGCCTTATATGGCTGCATCTCACGATTGGTTGCTTTCACTTTCGCTTCAAGTAACGTTCTAACCTCATCTTCTGTTGGATCGTCATTACCGAGTGCAAGCTTAATTGCATCCATGTCTGGTACGATCTCAGCCTTGACGAACCAGTCTCCATCATCGGTCTGAGCACCATAAACAAGAGATTCTGTAATTTCATCGTTGCGGTTCAAGTAGAACTCAATCTCTTCTGGGAAGATATTCTTACCGTTCTTCGTAACGATGACATTCTTCTTACGTCCAGTAATAATTAAGAAGCCATCTTCATCGATATAGCCTAAGTCACCTGTATAATAGTAGCCGTCTTTATCGATGGCTTCTGCTGTTAATTCAGGATCACCATAGTAGCCGAGCATGACGTTAGGCCCTTTAGCGATGAATTCACCAATACCATTCTCATCAGGATTGATCACTTTAACATCAACACCTTTAAGCGGTAAGCCTGCAGACTCATTCTTATAAAAGACATCTCTATTGAGGGCAAGAATTGGTGCACACTCGGTCAAGCCATAGCCTTGTACAGCATGGAAGCCAAAGTCTTGCATGCCTTGCATAATGGCTGGATCAATGGCAGCTCCACCTGCAATGAGTAAGCGTAGATGTCCACCAAAGTTTTGATGAATCTGATCGAAGATCTTGCGTCTTAGATCAATGCCTACTTTATTCAATGTTTTGGTGAGCTTCAAGCCAAAGTTTACCTTCTTTAGTGTTTCAGGATTGGACTTGATCGAAGCCCAGATACGTTTATGGAATGCTTCTAACATGAGCGGTACAACCAAAATCATGGTAGCCTTACATTCTTTCATGTTCTGGGTGATGTATCTTAATCCATCACATTGAGCAATGGTCGTACCACGGTAGATTTGACATAAAAAGCCACATGTACACTCATACGTATGATGAATGGGTAAAACCGATAAGACGATATCAGACGGCCCAATGTAGAGCATCTGACACATGGCTTGCAGGTTTGCACATACTGAACGGTGGTTATGCATGACCGCTTTAGACTGTGCTGTCGTACCCGATGTAAAGAGCAAGATACGCATCTCCTCTGGATCAATGACATAGTCTTTAAAGCTTGTGTCACCACGACTGATGCGTGTTTGACCATCTTTTAGTAACTGTTCAAAATAAAGAGGATTCGTCGTTGTAGATCCTAATTCTACCTCAGCATCCAATTCCCCTTCAATCTCATCGAAAGCAAAGCAGTATTTCAAGTCTGGCAAGTCAGCTCTAATGCTTTCTACCTTCTCACGCTGTGAATCCGAGTAGAATATGGCATTGACATGTGCACGTTTCAACATTGCACTGGTCTCTGCTGCCCCCAATTCCTTATCCATCGGCACGATTACTGCAGCTCCATTTAAAACACCTAAGTAGGAAACATACCATTCGTAGCGTGTCTCGGATATAATAGCGACAGAACTACCTTGTCCCAAACCTAAGGCGAGTAATGCAGTGCCGAGTTTGTCCACATCTTCAGCATACTGCTTATAGCTGACAGGCTTATACGGTCCTAGCTTCACTGGCTTGGTTAAGAAAGCAGTTGATGTACTATACAGTTCTGCAGATTGCTGTAGCATATCTTTTAGATCTCTAATCGCACGAACCTCGTATAACGGTGCATTCTTCTTCATCTTACCCTCCATGTCAATCATTTCTCTTGTCCGTGGACTCTTAGTACAAGAAAGACTAGGTCCAACAGTGAGAAATTACTTTGATAATCCAAATTCTATCATAGAATTGAACTTTAGTACCGTTTAATATAGAGAAAATTGCCAATGCAATCTTTATGGCTGCACAAGC
>CAYXVJ010000162.1:0-5448 GCA_964468675.1 uncultured Oscillospiraceae bacterium | reverse complement strand
AAGCATAAATTGAAAAGCAAGCAGAAGCAATTGACAATTTATCTCCATTGTTGATCGTGACTTCTAAATCGTCTTTGACCGTCTTTGTCTCATTGTCGAGAAACATTATTGGTCCCATACATTATGCTCCTTAATATCATCAATTTATGCAGTTTCAATTCGAGGTGACTCATCAACGTGGATATGCCTTATATAAATATATAACATAATGCTACTTGGTTCAAAAAATAAACATAATTGTAAAAAAGACGACCTTTGTAGATCGCCTGATAGTTAATAGTAATGAAATAGGAGTTTTAAGTTAGTGCCTCCAAACCCCGTCTCTCACAATTCGCTAATAGGGGACAGCCAGTACAGATTGGTTTCTTCTTACAGTGTGTCTTGGCATGCTCCACGATTAAGCCGTGGTAATGGTTATAGATCTCTACATCCTTGGGTAATGACTCCATGAAGGCACGTCTTAAGTCTTCGTATTTACTACCTAGGTCTAAGCCGTAGCGATAGAAGATGCGCTTGGTGTATGCATCGATGACGAATGTCTCTAAATTGAATGCGTAGAGCAAAATTGAGTCAGCTGTTTCTGGACCAATGCCACGAACGTTTAAAAGTTCATGGCGAAGCTTATCTAAAGGTTCTTGTCTTACTGTGTTGACATCGTAGTTGTAGCGTTTAAACCATAGCGTCATCTCTTTTAGGTATAAGGCCTTCTGATTGAAGAAACCAGCAGGTCTAATAAGCTTAGTAAGTTCATCTAGCTCAATAGTTTCGATATATTCAGGCGTTAAGTTTCCTTCTAAGTTGGCTAAGGCTAGTTCAACATTCTTCCAATTCGTGTTTTGAGTCAAGATTGCGCCAAGCATGACTTCATAAGGTGTATCTGCTGGCCACCAAGCGAGATCGCCATAGTGTTCATATAGGGTATTGTAAATGACTCTTATATCTTCTTGCATATAGTCCCTTTATACTTCTAAGACAGCTCTAAATCCACGTGAAGCATAGTAGGAGTCTGCACCATTGTGGTAGGTGAAGACCTGGCCATAGCGTCTGTCACAAAACAGGGAGCCGCCTCTTTTTCTGATCTCGGCTGGTGTAAGTATCCAAGACGATGTCTTTAGGTCAAACTCGCCGAGTAGTTGAAGTGCTCGATAAGCTGCTTCATCTAGTAGTTTTACGCCCATCTTTTCTGCCATTTGCTTAGCACTCGATTCTGGTGGATTCTTCTTTCTAGCTTCCAGTGCCTCTTTATCGTAACAAAGACTGCGTCTGCCTGCAGGCGATTCTACTGAGCAGTCAACAAAATAGAAGGGGGTACGCTCGTTGTCGCTAATGACGTCCTTAGATTCAGTATCGTCTTTTGGGAATAGTAGTTTATATTCAATGACATCGGGTTCGCCACCACTTTCTTCCATTAGGTGGAGGCTGTATAACTTATCGGCTTGCTCTCTTAAGCTTGCTTCGATGGCTTCCCACATCAAACCTGGATGCCTGATTTGGTGCTCATGGAAACGTGCTTCTAGGGTTTGGAGTAGCTCTTCTCTTTGCTTGCTTGAAAGTGTTCGTCCCATTGTGTCCTCCTCGACTTTGAAGTTCTACTTTATTTGTACCATATAATAAATCCAGTGCTAGTCACCTAACACTGGATTTGAGTAAATAAGTTTATGTATGGATCTAGCTTAGACGTCTACAACAACTTCTTCTTTATACTGAGGCAGCCACTTAGCCTGGGCTTCTAGCATCTCATCAATGAGTGCCCAGACTTCAGGTGGGTTTAAGACTGCACCAGTTAGTGGATCCATTAGTGCTGCTTGTTTAAGCATTTGAACATCACCGTTAACGGCTGCTAACACAGATAGTTTTTGTACCCAGATGGACTGTGAGCAGACTGCTGCACATGCCACTGGTAAGTCGCCTACCTGTGGTACAGAGATACCATTGCCATCGACATAGCAGGGAACTTCTACAACGCTTTCATCAGGAAGGTTTGTAATGGCGCCGTTGTTCATGACGTTGAAGTGACCACGATATGGACGCCTTAGCTCGAGAGCTTCAACAATATATGATCCATGTTCTGCACTTCTGTTTACTGTATCAAAGTTAGCAGGCTCTTCGCTTAAGAGTTGATCGTATTCTTCATCGAAATATTCACGTGCTTCTCTCGTGACTCGTAAGTAGCCGCCAGTCTCACCGTTTATCCAGCTGCTTAGATCAATCCAATCTTTGATTTCATCAGGGCGCTTACGGTACCAAGCAAGATATTCAGATAAGTGTCCATTTGATTCTGTTGAGTAGTAGCCGAAGCGTTTCAAGATATCGATACGTACCTTCTCTTGAACACTGTAAACGGGATGCTTCTCGTATGCTTCTAGCAGCTTATCTAGTTGCTCTACTCCATTATGTTTAATGGAGATATACCATGTCTGATGGTTGATACCAGCACAAACGAAGTCTAGTTCTTCGTGTGGGATGCCAAGTGCATCAGCAATTTGATGCTCACCGTGGATCTCACCATGACATAGGCCTAATGTTTTTACCTTGCCAAATACGTTACAAGCCCAAGTGACCATTGCATTAGGGTTTGAGTAATTTAAGAGTAAGGCATCTTCCTCACAATGTTCTCGGATGTCCTTACATAGATCTAACATGACTGGAATGGTACGTTGACCATACATAATGCCACCGACACAAAGCGTATCGCCTACACATTGGTCCACACCATACTTTAGTGGGATCTCTATGTCTGTTGTGAATGCTTCAACACCACCGACTCTGATCATGTTGAAGATGTAACGTGCACCTTTTAAGGCCTCTACTCGATCTGTTGTGGCATGGATCTTAACGTCGATACCATTACTGTCAAGTTCACGTTGACAAAGGTGGGTGACACGTTCAAGGTTTGTCTCATTGATATCCATGAACGAGATTTCAATACCACGAAGCTCTTTTACACTCATTAAGTCACGGAATAATGTCCGTGCAAATATAAGTGATCCAGCTCCGATGAAAGTAACTTTAAATGACATTTGTTTCTCCTTTGTTATTGAAATAAGTCTAAGGTGCTTGTTCCCTCTCGCACAAAGACTGGCGAATCAGTAATTGGAGCCGCTACTGTTACAGTCTGTCCTCCATCATAAACTTGGCCATCGAGTACGTGTACCCAATTAGCTCCTTCAGGTAGATATACTTCTCTCTCTCGCATACCTAATTCTAAAATCGGTGCAAATAGAATATCGTCTCCAAACATATATTGGTCGTCTAATTGCCAAGTGTTTTCATCTTCGGGGAAGACATAGAACATGGAGCGCATTATAGGTGCACCAGTTTCATGAGCATCGTCCATCAGTTGTCTAGTATAAGGACGCAGTGCTTCACGAAGTTCGATATGACTCTTCATGATCTCATACGCTTCATCGCCATATGACCAGATTTCATTCTTTCCACCAGTGTGGAGGTATGGACGTCCATCATCGTAGAAGAGAGGTGTGTAAGGCTGACGATCACCGTGAAGGCGCATCACAGGACAGAAAGTGCCATATTGGAACCATCTTACGATTAGCTCTTGGAAATCAGGATCATCTGGATTACCACCAGCAAAGCCACCGATGTCTGTTGTCCACCACGGTATGCCGGCAAGTCCCATGTTGAGTCCTGCAACAACCTGGGTTCTGAAATCTTCGAAAGTTGAGTGGATATCGCCTGACCAGACCAATGCACCATAGCGTTGGCTACCAGCCCACGCACAGCGTACCAAGCTTATTGGACGTTCTTGACCTTCCTCAATTAAGCCTTCAAAGAAGCCTTTCGTATATACTTGAGGATAGATATTTCCGACTTCTAGCACGCTACCCATTTGGAAGCGGTAGTTGTCGTAATGGTAGACGCCGAACTCAGGCTCAGCTTCATCAAGCCAGAATGTACGGATGCCTAGATCGTAGTAGTTCTTCTTACATTTATCCCAGACGTATTGTCTTGCTTCTGGATTGGTTGCGTCATAGAACACACTTTCACCACCAAAGCGCATGGATACAGGTACACCTCGTTCTACTTGGATTAAGTGACCTTTTGCTTTCATTTCTTCGAAATTTTCACTTTTTAAATCGATCTGTGGCCATACTGAAACCATGAGTTCGATCCCCATTTCAGTTAGTTCATCGACCATAGCCTTGGGATCTGGGTAGAATTCTTCTTCAAATCTGAAATCACCCATAAATGGCCAGTGGAAGAAGTCACAGACGATTAAGTCGATAGGGATATTCCTACGTTTGTATTCTCTTGCGACCTCAAGTAGCTGCTCTTGATTCCAATAGCGAAGTTTGCATTGCCAAAAACCAAGTCCATATTCAGGCATCTTTGGAGCTGTTCCTGTAGCCTTTGAATAGTTCTGCTGAATTTCAGCAGGAGAGTTGCCTGCAGTAATCCAATAGTCTAATTGTTGTGTGGATTCTGCTTTCCAGAGTGTCATGTTTTTAGCGAAGCTTGCTGTACCAATGGCTGGATTATGCCAGAAAAAGCCATAGCCTAAATCAGACACATAGAAAGGGACACTTGCTTGTGAATTGCGATGGGCAAGCTCTAAGACGGTGCCTTTGAGATCAAAATCTCCTTGCTGGTATTGGCCCATACCGAAGATTTTCTCTTTTGGATTGGATTCAAAGCCAGCTGTTAATTCATAGTGACCGCCTACTCTTGGCTTAAAGTTTCTTGCTTCCCAAGCTAGTGCACCATGTCGTGCTAGTTCTTCAAGGAGTAGTTCTCCCTTTTGGTTATAAAAACTTAGTCTGCAATTTTTAGTCCAGTCGTCAATTTGAGCCTTAACAGTTAATTTGCCGTTTACTAGAGTTGCACTTGAGTCTTCAATAGTAATGTTAACGTCTACTGCTTCTGGATCTAAGAGTGCATATCGGGTATCTTCTGGTTTGTTCATTTTTCTTGATCGTACCCGGCAACTGTCCTTGCCCCATGGTTCCACAATCAGTGTCTCACCGTTATGTTTCCAAATCAATTGATTATTCTGTTTTTGAAAGCTTTGCATATAAATTAATCCTCCATTTTAAATGTATGCACAATCTAAATCGTATCATATTTCTCCAAGCTTAAATTAGTGATTGCTATCTGTTTTCTTTGTTTTTATCTTAAAAAGCTAATGCTACTGCTTTATGTATATTAGTTTGAACGATATCAATTTGTAAGTATTCATGAGAGTGACTATGTAATTGTATAGTTAGAAAGTTGCTTGTGAATACCAACAAGGATAATCATATATTTAAAATACCATTAACTTTAGGAGAAGATGTATGCGATTCATATTGTTCTTGTCTGTTATATGGATAATGCATAGTCGCAATTGGCTATTTATGAATAAGTTACATACAAGTAATACAAGTAAACATACAACTCAGACGTTGACAAATTAGCCAAATGGAATAATATATAGATAAAAACATATCCAAT
>CAYXVJ010000161.1:0-5472 GCA_964468675.1 uncultured Oscillospiraceae bacterium | reverse complement strand
TTGATAGTCATCCCACAAACTTAAAATGGGGGTACCAATATTACCCACAAGGTGAACGCTTCGGCCACTATTCTCTAGGATCTGATAGATCAATGTGGACGTTGTTGATTTTCCCTTTGTACCCGTAATGCCAATAACTTTTTCACTTGCACAAAAGCGTAAGAATAAATCGACTTGACCTGAAATTTCAGTCTTTGGCCACTGTTTCAAAACGCCTGGTGAAAGCCACTCATCGGTATAGTCCTTAAAACTAATCCCGGGGCTTTTTAAGACAATATCATAGTTCGAGATGGCATCTAGATAGCCAACCCCTGTATGTAACTGAAGCTCTAAACCATTTAAACGATCTGCTGTGAAGCCTAAGCTTGCAAGGTCAATTTGATTTTTATCTGCTATGCCGAGCAGCAAAGGCTTTATCTCATCTATTGCGTTTAAGATAAGGTTTAAGGAGGATTGCCCCTCCCTACCAAAACCTAATATCAATATCTTTTTATTGCTTAAATACGACAGTAGCGCATCTTTTTTAACTGAATTTCATCGCATCACCTCTAAAAGATCTAAGAATTCATGTGGTACGCTATGCCGTTCATGAAAGATAAACTGATCATCCATATGACTGTTGATGCGCCCGTCTTCTATATTAACGCCAGGTATCTCACCGTCGCTTACAAAGCGTTCATATCGTTTGAATAGTTTGGGGATCTCCTCTTCATTTGCCTTTAATCGATTCATGGTAAGGCTTAAAGCAACGTTTACTTCAGATACAGTGCCTACACACTCCCAAGGCTTCAACGCAATACGGCCACATAAGCCTTCTAATTCTTCTTCTAAGCTTAAATCATTGTAAATGTCTTGGCCTAGTATCTCTTTTATTTGATCTAAGCTTAAGAATGGACTTAAAATAATTGCAACAAAGAGGCATTTGGAACAATGTCCACACCAGCGGTTCTCTTTGGAACCAACATTACATGACCTAAAGATTGGGAAATAATCTTTGTGTTTACTAAATTCTCTTGCTATAGCCAGCTCTGACCAAGGACGAAGCAAACTAAAATAAAAGACATCTTTTGAACAGTAGCTAGCAAAATAGTCTTGAAATGCTTCTTCAAAATCACTTGTTTTGGAATACTGATGGTTAATTAAGGTCCCCTCAACGGTTGCTTCATTTGCAGACGCTTCATTCGACAACACGACATAGCCTAGGTCATGAATGTAGGCAACGTAAGTAGAAATGAAGGCTACTAAGGCCGAAAATGGTGTATGCCCGTTCCAATAGCCACGTTTATTCAGTTCAAGCATGTTCTTATCGAGTGAGCGATAGACATAGAGTCTTCGCTCTTTTGCTATCCCTGCAACATCTAAGGTATCAATCGCAGCTTTTATCGGGTTAATGGCAAAACCATAGATTAAATCTTGTTTTTCTTGAAGGATCGCTAAAGTCGTAGCAGAATCCTTACCACCACCTACAGGGACAAGCATAGCTTTTGATTGTTCTTTTTCGGCTTTGATATCAAGCTTTTGTGTATCCTCTTTAACGTCAATCGTCATGAAGGATTCGATATCTGTTTCTATCTCATTACGGTAGAAGAATTCACCTAAACCATTAAAATATAAGGACTTCCAAAAGGAAATTTGCTCTGGGCTTAAATGGCCAGCAAGGATCTTTACTTTAGGGCTACAGGTAGTCTTCCAGTAGCTAACTAGTTCCATTAAACCAATTTGAAAGAGCATCTCCTTTGCTTGTTGATCAAGGATTCGCTCGGCGTTTGCTCTTGCAATAGGGAATGACAAAGTCGGGCTAAAGCGAGTCAAGCCTGGAATGTTAAACTGGTAGGTGACATCTAAACGGTCATTTGCTTTTACGATGTCTACTGATTCGTATATAAATTCTTGCCATTCGTTTCGCAAACTGTCAAAGTTTAGCGGTGATGGAGCTTGGGGTATAACTTGAGTGCCCATATTCCCTCCGAAGATAGTATAATGGATGTGGTACGGCTAATTATAGCAGACGAAGAACAATAGAGAAGGTGGATTATTAGGTTATGGATTTTCAACAGGTGTGCACATTAAGCGGATTACCTGCTAAGACGGTTGAATACTATGTTGAAGAAAAAATAGTGATCCCTTTCTATCCAGATCGCAAACTTACTCACTTGGCTGAATATGCCGAAGAAGACGTGATCCGTTTAAAAGCAACTGCAAACTTAAGAAGGCTAGATGTGCCCATTCCTGATATCAGAGCCATGCTTTTAGATCCGCAAAAAGCGGCTAGTTTTTCGATCTCTCATTTTGGGCGTTTAACGAATGAAGAAAAAGTACTCCAAGCAAGGCTTCAATCTTTAGGCAAACTAGAATTAGGTAACTTTCAAAGCTTAGACGATATGTTAGATACCTTAGCAAACCTTGAGATTGACTTACCCTTACCTGCAAGAGACATGGACCATGACCAAGATCGGGAAAGACGACTGGCTATGGAAACGCTTAAAATTCAAGTCCGAGAACTTGGTACTGATTTAGATGCATCCGAATCGAGCCGTAAACGATACTTCGTCATTATCCTTATTTTGTTATTCTTATGCTTGTTAGCATTTGGCTGGATATTAGGTCCATTTTTATTTGATATCCTGCTTTAGTTAGAGGTTATTTAATGTTTTATAAAAGAGTTTTTATTCGCATGCTTACTATTTTGCTGTTTCTTGGTATTAGTCTGACTGCTTGTGATTTCAGGCCTCACGAGACTGCTCATTTAACAGGTGACAATCTTACGGGTGACGATTTAGATCCTAGTGGGTCAAACGATGCAAGCAACAGCCTAGATCCTACAACAGATAGCACATCTAACACATCTACAAGCCCAATCGAGACAAGTGAACCTACACCTGATATCAATTCACCACAGTTTCAAACTGATGTACAAGAAGTCATCGTGCCACCTGAAGCATCCATTTCAGTAGCTGACGCAAGTGGACTATGGCAACGTTGGCCTTCAAACTTAACAACACCAGTACAATTGAACATGGATCTTACTGTCTATAAAGGCCTTGCTAAAAGTGAATCTGCATTAGATGGCATAATAGTCATTTTAGACCCAGGCCATGGTGGTAAAGATCCTGGGGCAATTGCGAACTTAAATGGGCAAAGCATATTAGAAAAAGACATCAACCTACCCATCGCCGAAATGACCAAAGCAGAATTAGAAGCTTTAGGCGCAACAGTTGTCATGACCAGAGAGAATGACGATTGGGTATCCCTTTATTCAAGGGTCGCCATCGCAGGTTTCGAAACACTAAAGTTTTGGGATAAAGAGCTAAGTGCAGCAGGTTTGAGTCAAGATTGGCTCATGGCAGTTAAGCCCGAGCTAGACCGTTTAGTATCCATCAATGAAGATACAGTCGAAAGCGGTGGCCGCGGCATCGCACAAGGCATGGGCGTCTTACCTGAACTTAGACTACTTTTAGATGCTCAAGTGCAAACGGATCACATCTTATTCTTATCCATCCATGCCAACAGTACGGATGTGGATGTGGCAAACAAGCGTGGCCTTCAGATCTACATCGCAACGAATCAAGTCATCTATGACAGTGAACTCCAAATGATCTCGCAAGATGCCACAGATCCTGAAGTCTTACCGATCAATCCTAACTACACGGCATACGATGACGGTGCTAGAATGAAGCTAGCAAATGCCTTATTCTCTAGCATCACTACAAACTTACCTGAGTTAAGACAAAGTGACATTTCAGCCTTTGCTGGCAACTTTGCCTTCTTAAGGGAACTAAACCTTACATCTGCATTGATCGAAACAGGTTTCATGTCTCACCCTGATGATTTGGCCCTTCTTACAGATCCCTTGAAACAAGCAGAAATTGCAGCAGGCATTGCCGATGGTGTTTGGCGTTACTTTAGCCAATAATTCGTGATATGATTGAGCATAAGAAAGCACATTAGGGAGGCTTAGGCGCTAGATGGAATTAGACAAGAAGAACTTACGCAAGATCTATGGCATCATCACATTTGCTGTATTGCTCTTTGTCATCGTACAAAATCTGCATGTAGTGCCCATGGTATTCGGCTGGATTGTAAACATGACCATGCCCTTGATTTTGGGTGGTGCCATCGCATTTGTATTAAATGTGCCAATGTCAGCCATAGAAAGACGCTTCTTCACCAACCCTTGGCGTGTATTGGATAGTATTCGTCGAAAGGGACGCAGAGGCTTCTCGATTGTATTGACCATCCTCATCTTAATTGCTGTACTAGTCGGTATCTTCTTTACAATTATTCCAGAGCTTGCCAGATCACTAGGAAACCTAGCAACACAGATACCAACCTTTCTAAATAACTTAGATGCCTTCACAAAAGATTTCCTTGCCCAATATCCGCAAGTGCAATCGGTCATCGGCGACTTCACCTTCGATATTGATAGCATTGCCAAGAATATAACCAACTGGCTCAGCGATGCCGCAGGAGATTTAGTCTCTACAGGCTTCGACATGATTCAACAGGTGATCTCATCGATCTCCACCTTCTTTATGGGCTTAATCTTATCGATTTATATCCTAGCTAAAAAAGAATCCCTCGGACGTCAACTACGATCCGTTCTCTATGCGCTTATCCCAGAGAATAGAGCAGATACCATCGTTCGTCTCTCTAGGATATCGAGCTCGACATTTAAAAACTTCTTTAGCAGCCAAGTATTAGAAGCTCTCATCTTAGGCTTTTTAACCTTCGTGACAAACTCACTCTTCCGCTTCCCCTACGCCTTCTTAATCTCCGTCATCATCACGGTCTTGGCATTAGTCCCTATCTTTGGTGCGATCATTGGTGCAGCACTTGGCATGATGTTAATCGCAATCGTAAACCCACTACAAGCCCTTCTCTTCTTGGCGGTAAATATCGTTGTCCAACAAATTGAAAACAACGTAATCTATCCCCGTACCGTCGGAGGATCTATTGGTCTTCCTGCCATGTGGGTCATGGTAGCTACCATCGTAGGTGGTAACTATGCAGGTGTTATGGGCATATTAATTACCATCCCCCTCGTTTCAATTGTATATGTACTCTTCCGCACCTACGTTTATTCACGTTTACAGACTTTAAAGATTCCTCATTACAAGATTAAGCGTTAATGAGGATTGACTCTAAAGCTAAAGGATGTTATTATTTTGACTGTCGCCCAAGCAAATCGCTGTGCTGACATAAATGGAGAAGTCGCCTAGTCCGGCCGAGGGCGCGTGACTGGAAATCACGTAAACGCCACAAGCGTTTCGAGGGTTCGAATCCCTCCTTCTCCGCCACTTTCATTAGAAAAGTCCGATATTTATCGGACTTTTCGCCATTTAGCGAGTAAATTCGATTCATTTTTGAGATATTTCCCCACTTCCACTTTTACCATGTTCAAAGCCTCTAATAATATCTGTGTCTTTTTTAAAGGCCTGACAAGGCATCGTTCATTTGCCGATGTGCGATTAG
>CAYXVJ010000160.1:2540-5529 GCA_964468675.1 uncultured Oscillospiraceae bacterium | reverse complement strand
TCGGCTTTTATTTTAATTTAGTCACGAGGAATCCACTTGAAACGTAATACTAATAGAGAAAAATCTGATGCAAATGAGCCTATGGCAAGAAAACCCTTTTCGTCTTGGGATGATGAAGAGCTTATTGAAACATATATACCAAAAAGAGAACAAGATACAGTACAGCAATTTCAAACGCAGTATGAGAGCAATGTACCTGTATCAGTAAGGCGAGTGGAGGCAAAGCCTAGATCACGTAAGATTGTATCGCCTCCACCAAGAAGAAGAAGGACATCACGCGTTCTCTTTATATTGCTGATCGTACTTGCCGTTTTGATCGTTGCGTTTAGCATGGTTTGGAATTACATTACAGGCAAATTTATGAAGGATCCTGATGGTTCAAAGCCAGCTCCCACCATCATTGCAACAGACGTTGAAGGATCAGAGCATATTGTGACGCCTACCCCTATACCTACTAAGTCAGCGTATGCAGAAGGTATAAAGAATATCTTGATGATTGGTTCAGACTCTAGAGATGACGGAGAGCATGACTTAGCAGACGTCATTATGATCTTAACGATCGACAATAATGCGAAGCAGCTTAAATTAAGCTCCATCCAGCGTGATATGTTAGTTTACGTAGGCGGCGATACCAGCAACCTTAAAAAGATCAACTCAGTATTGGAAGAGGGGCCAGAATTACTCGTCCATACTATTAATGAAAACTTAAGTCTTGATCTGCAAGGATATGTTGAAATAGATATGACAGGCACAGAGACCATCATTGACTTAATGAATGGTATCGAAGTCGACATACCTGATGATGAAGCGTTTATCTCACAATTGAATTTAGCGATTTTCGAGCAAAACGTACTAGCTGAAGGCTGGGACAATAAAGAAAACTATATTGCTGATATTGAAGAATCAGGCATGAATGTACTAAACGGTCGCCAGGCTTTAGCCTACATGCGTGTCCGAAAGACGGACAGTGATTACAGAAGAACTGAAAGACAAAGGCAAGTCTTGGAGCTTTTATTAAGGAAGTTCTTGAAACAAAATCCTTTAAAGATGGCTCAAATTGTTAGAGAAGGTCTAGGCTTCGTACATACAAGCTTGGACGCTGGTGATATCTTCTCATTGGCAACCAGTGTCGTACCTGCCTTAAGTGGAGGCATGGAACAGATGCAGATTCCTGCAACTGGAACATTTTGGGAAGATTCGAATGGAAACATAGTACCGAGTTTTAAACTCATGAATCCCATGATTCATGAATTTGTATATGGGGACAGAAGTCATGAACTGGCAGTGGCACAGATCCCTCAGTCACCTGCCTTATTAACGAACTATTACATAGAGCCTGAAACAGATCGCTTTGTGAACACATATGCCAGAGAGCTTGGTATGGAAGAAGCAAAAAAACAAAGTATAGAGGAATATCAAAGACAAGTTGCAGCAGGTTACGAACATCGAGAACCACCTATTGTTTGGCAAAGTGATCTTGAAGATGCTGAAGCACCAAGCATGGATGAACTTCCTGATGCAGGTTGATTTACTATTTGTTTATGGAATGACATGAAGGCTTAATATATTTATATACCATTCTTTGTTACGATAGAGCAAAGTGAATGCTAGAGGAGATTATTTTGCTTTGAAAAAGCGCGAGGATCAATCAAGAGAAGAACAGCTCAATACAGAGCCTGAGATCAGACAACATAGACCGTTTGACCAATCAAACGATGATGCTTTTGATGACTTCTTATATGGAAGAGCGTCAGAACCAACGCTTGCAAGACCTAAGGTAAAACGAGCAGCTAGAGTAAAGGCCGATCGACCACGTAAGAAAGTGTGGAAGAAGGTTCTAGCAGGTATTGGTATATCTTTGCTGTCTTTATGCCTTGCTGTCATCTTATTTTGGCAATGGCTGATATCTGGTGCCGAAACCAATGTAACGGTTCCCTCAACAACCTTGCCAACCGTTCCTCCGCTAACATCTGAAGAGCCAAGTTTAAATGAAAGTTCCAGTCTTGAAGAAACAGAAGAAACGACAGAAGGGACTGTTGCAGATCGACCGACCATTCCACAAAATACTGATTATCTTCATGGTATTGAATACAATAAAGATGTTACAAATATCCTTATTATCGGCACAGACTCACGTGATGAAACAGGATTGACGTTTGAGCGTTCAGATACGATGATGCTCCTCACCATTGACAAGGTAAATGATCGGATCAAATTGACATCCTTCCAGCGTGATATGCTCGTGTATCTACCAGGACAGCCAAATCCCGTTAAATTAAACGAGGCCAATTTGTATGGTCCTGAAGTCTTGATAGAGACCATTAATCAAAACTTCCTCTTAGACATCAGTGACTACGTCATGGTGAATATCATGGACGCTGAGAATTTAGTCGACGCTGTAGGCGGTATGGAGATCTATATTGAAGATGATCCACAAGTTTTAGAATACTTGAATGCTTGTATCATTGAACAAAATGTGATGTATGAAGGTTGGGATGACCGTAGCAACTGGGTACCAACCATTCATGAAGGTGGACTCTTGCAATTAAATGGACGCCAGACCATCGCTTATGCCAGAATGCGTAAACTAGATAGTGACTACCAACGTATGGGTAGACAAAGAGAAGTCATGATGAAGGGCTATGAGAAAGCCAAAAATGCCAATGTCGTCCAATTGATCCGTTTAGCTAAAGCAGGGTTCGACATGGTTTCAACCAATATGTCACAGACTGAATTAACCGGTATGTTGTTATCTCTATTACCTGCCATGACTGCAGACGTAGAGCAATTCCAGGTGCCGATCAACGGATATTTCTGGTCCGACAGCAACGGTCCTTGGGTCAACCGGGTTAACTTTAACCTCATGATCCCAGCGATACATGAATTTGTTTATGACGAACGCATCACATCGTTTGTACCCGTCCCACTAGTTCCTTATGCACCAATGGAGAAGGTTCCTGTCCAATACTGGGAGATGCCTGCATCTGTA
>CAYXVJ010000160.1:0-2530 GCA_964468675.1 uncultured Oscillospiraceae bacterium | reverse complement strand
GTTGGAGTGGAGACGGTAGCACTATTGATGTGAGTGGAGGCGCTGCTATATTACCAACGATTACTCCAGATCCTAGACCTAGCAGCAGTGCTAATTTACCGACGACAGAGCCTATCGCTTCTCCTACACCTGTAGAGACGAGTACTGAGCTACCTACTGAAACAACAACGGCTCCTACAACAGCTGTGCCAACTAATACTCCAGTACCCGCTACACCTACACCTAAGCCGGCTACACCTACACCTAAGCCGGCTACTCCTACACCAATCCCTACTAATGCACCAACACCTAAGCCAGCAACACCTACACCGAAACCTACGACTGCACCAACGCCAGTGCCAACAACTGCAAAAACTACACCTACGCCTACGCCCACATCAATACCGCCAACGCCGGTGCCCGTTACGCCAACACCTGTCGCAGCTACACCTACCTTATCGCCTACAACTGCACCTAACCAAGAGGATGTAGTCGATGAGGTCATAGATCCTGCTGCATAAATCCAAAGTTATAAATAAGCCTCAGATTGTTTAGATTTTGTTTACAAAATAGTACCTTGACTTTCTCTGACAATAGTCTATACTTTGTCATGGTTAGCAATCTCTCAGGTAGAGTGCTAACCGAGTTTTAAGTTTATTTAATAAATTATTTTATTTATAGGAGGCATTTACATGACAATTAAACCTTTAGCTGATCGCATCGTCATCAAGATGTTAGAAAATGAAGAGACTACACAAAGTGGTATTGTTCTTCCAGGCAGTGCACAGGAAAAACCACAAGTTGCTGAAGTAGTAGCTGTTGGTCCAGGTGGTGTAGTTGATGGTAAAGACGTCATCATGGAGCTTGAGGTCGGAGACCGTGTGCTAATCAGCAAGTATGCTGGCACAGAAGTGAAGATTGACGGCATTGAATATACCATCTTACGTCAAAGTGATGTATTGGCAATTGTCGAGTAAACAAATCGTAATTATTTCAATTTAACGGAGGTACTATAATGGCGAAAGATCTACAATACAATGAAGAAGCTCGTAAGTCACTTGAAACAGGTGTCAACAAGCTAGCAGATACAGTTAAAATTACTTTAGGTCCAAAAGGCAGAAACGTTGTTTTGGATAAGAAGTATGGCAGTCCTTTAATCACCAACGATGGTGTTACCATTGCTAAAGAGATTGAGCTCGAAGATCGTTTTGAGAACATGGGTGCTCAATTGGTTAAAGAAGTTGCTACCAAGACCAACGATGTTGCTGGTGACGGTACAACAACAGCTACTCTCTTAGCCCAAGCAATTATCCGTGAAGGTTTAAAGAATATTGCTGCAGGTGCTAACCCAATGATTTTGCGTCAAGGTATTAGCAAGGCAGTTGATAAGGCTGTTGAAGGCATTAAGGCTGCATCTAAGCAAGTTAGCACAAGCCATGACATTGCTCGTGTTGGTGCTGTTTCAGCTGGTGATGACGAAGTTGGTGAATTAATCTCAGCTGCAATGGAAAAGGTTTCTGCTGATGGTGTGATTACTGTTGAAGAATCAAAGACCATGATCACAGAGCTTGAAGTTGTTGAAGGTATGCAGTTTGACCGTGGATATGTTTCTTCCTATATGTGCACTGATATGGACAAGATGGAAGCCGTCTTGGACGAAGCATATATTCTTGTAACCGATAAGAAGGTAAACAACATTCAAGATATCTTGCCTTTACTAGAGCAGATCATTAAAACTGGTCGCAAGTTGCTCATAATCGCAGAAGATGTTGAAGGTGAGGCATTGTCCACACTGATTCTCAACAAGCTGCGCGGTACATTTACAGCAGTAGCTGTTAAGGCACCAGGCTTTGGCGATCGTCGTAAAGAAATGCTCCAAGATATTGCTACATTAACAGGTGCTCAAGTGATCACAAGCGATCTTGGCTTAGAGCTTAAGGATGCAACAATTGATCATCTAGGTTCTGCACGTCAAGTCAAAGTTGAGAAGGAAAACACCATCATCGTTGATGGCGCTGGTGATAAAGCAGCCATTGATGCTCGTGTAACCCAGATTCGCAATCAAATTGCTGATACCACATCAGACTTTGACCGCGAAAAGCTTCAAGAGCGTTTAGCTAAGCTTGCTGGCGGTGTTGCCGTTATCAAGGTTGGTGCTGCTACTGAAACTGAGATGAAGGAACGTAAACTACGCATTGAAGATGCCTTGGCAGCTACCCGTGCAGCCGTTGAAGAGGGTATCGTAGCAGGTGGCGGTGCAACATACATTCATACCATCCCAGCTGTTCGCGAGTTACTCGATAGTGCAGAGGGTGATGTGCGCACAGGTATTGCCATCATTGTTCGTGCATTAGAAGAGCCACTACGTCAAATTGCGCTGAATGCAGGTCTTGAAGGTTCTGTTGTTGCAGAAGGCGTCAAGAATTCAGAGACTGGTGTAGGTTATAACGTTCTATCTAACAAGTACGAGGACATGATCACAGCAGGTATCGTTGATCCAGCTAAGGTCACCAGAAGTGCACTACAAAATGCTGCATCTATTGCATCCATG
>CAYXVJ010000159.1:3794-5550 GCA_964468675.1 uncultured Oscillospiraceae bacterium | reverse complement strand
GGTCGGATAAGGTGGACTTACCATGGTCGATATGCGCGACGATGGAGAAGTTTCTGATATGTTGTAAACGTTTTTTCCCTTGGTCGGGCATATATTCTCCTCTATTAAAGTATTTTTATTCTTATTTATGGGAAGCCGAAACGGTCAAAGGGGTAAATTCTAACCCAAACTTCGCCGATGACATCGTCTTCGTGTATGGGACCAAAACTCCTTGAGTCCCTGCTGTTAATACGGTTGTCGCCCATTACAAAATACAGTCCATCTTCTAGATAGATGTCATTGTATTCAGGCTTATCACTCATGTAAGTAATCATACCATCCATGAGGTAATCTTCTTCTAAGAGCTGGCCATTTAGGTAGACCCCATCTTCCTTGATCTCCAAGTGATCACCTGGCATAGCAATGATGCGCTTCACGAGGTCTTCGTTACCCATAGGTCCCATAATGGGGTCATGGACACTGAAGGTAATGATGTCACCATGTTCAAGATTACCCAAAACTGGCGTGATCTTCTCTACCCACAGCTGATCCTTATCGTAAAGTGTTGGATACATAGAAGATCCTACAACCTCATTACGTTGCACGACATAGTTGGTCAATAAAAAACCAATCAGGACAGCTGCAAGTATATACTTCAGCCAATCGAGCACCTCATACCAAAAAGAATTTTTCTTTCCCTCAGTAGCTTGAGCGACTTGATTCGGTTCATCGATCTGATATTCACTATTTGACTGTTCTGTCTGCTTCATAAAGGCCTATCTCTTCCACTTCTATTCTTCTATTGAAGATGGATCCTCTACAACTTGAATGGAAAGCTCCTCTAATTGCTTTTGGCTCACCGTTCCAGGTGCGTTGGTCATTAAGTCACTTGATGTCTGCACCTTCGGGAAGGCGATGACATCACGAAGGCTTGATGCTCCACAAAGCAACATGACGAGTCTATCCAAACCTAGAGCGCAGCCACCGTGTGGCGGTACGCCATACTGGAAGGCATCTAAGAGGAAGCTAAAGTTCTCATACGCTTCTTCTTTCGTAAAGCCTAGATAAGAGAACATCTCTTCTTGTAGCTTTTGGTCATGGATACGTATGGATCCACCACCTAGTTCCACTCCATTCATAACTATATCATAAGCCTTCGCGCGAACTTTCGCTGGCTCAGATGCGAGTAAATGAATATCTTCGTCCAAAGGTGAAGTAAATGGATGGTGCTTGGCAACTAAACGATCCTCTTCTTCACTGTATTCAAAGAGTGGGAATTCTGTAACCCACAAGAGTTCGTGCTTTGTTTCATCGATTAGATTTAAGCGCCTTGCTACTTCACATCTAAGTTGACCCATACCATTTAAGACAGTCTCTGATTCATCTGATCCAAAGACAATAAGGTCACCTTCATTTGCATCAAGTTCAGATGCCAACTGTTGGATCTCATCTTCTGAAACAAACTTCAAAATCGATCCACGGCTCTTCTCACTATTAGGGGCGATCCAAGGAAGGCCGCCTAAGCGATAGGTCTTCACATACTCCGCTAAAGAATCAATTTCTTTACGAGACATGGATGCACCACCAGGGATCACGACAGCGATGACTTGACCGCCCTTGTCTAATGTTTGTTGGAATACAGGGAAGTCAATGGTCTTAGCAAAGCGGCTGACATCTTGGAGCTCTAGTCCAAAGCGAAGGTCTGGCTTATCTGATCCAAAGCGACGCATGGCTTCTTCATAAGGCATACGCTTTAATGGCAAGTCGATCTTCACAT
>CAYXVJ010000159.1:0-3784 GCA_964468675.1 uncultured Oscillospiraceae bacterium | reverse complement strand
AATAAATCTGATAGTGCTTTGGCTACAAAACCTTCAGTCATTTCCATGACTGCATCTTGATCCACAAAGCTCATCTCAAGATCAATTTGAGTAAACTCTGGTTGACGGTCAGCACGTAAGTCCTCGTCTCTAAAACACCTTGCAATCTGAATGTAGCGGTCGAAGCCTGCAACCATTAAGAGCTGCTTATAGAGCTGTGGAGATTGTGGCAAGGCAAAGAATTGTCCTGGATGTACTCTACTTGGCACAAGATAGTCTCTTGCACCCTCTGGTGTACTCTTACCCATCATGGGGGTTTCGATGTCTACAAAACCATGCTCATCAAAATAGCGACGAGCAAGACTTGTCAAACGGCTTCTCAAGATTATGTTTGCTTGTAAGTCTGGTCTACGTAAGTCTAAATAACGATGCTTTAAGCGAAGTGCTTCTCTAGCTTCACTCTTCTCTTCAATATAAAAGGGTGGCGTTTTAGACTCTGACACGATACGAAGATCCGTGACATGCAGTTCATAAGCACCGGTTTTCAAATTCGGGTTCTTTGCTTGACGTTCTTGTAAGATGCCTCTTGCAGCAATGACGTATTCTGATCTTACATCAGCTGCCTTGTCTCTTACATCTGCTGGGCTCTCATCGTCAATTAATAGTTGTATTTCTCCTGAACGGTCGCGAAGGCTAATAAATACAACACCGCCTAAGTCGCGTTGCTTATGAGCCCAACCCATTAAGGTAAGCTCTTCACCTACCATTAAGCCTGTTATTTCTGCACAAAGGCAAGAACGTTTCAATCCTTGTATTGATTCTGCCATTACTATATCCCCTTTAATCGTTCTACTAAATCTTCCAAATCGACTTCTTCTTCTGTTCGATCGGCCATGCGTCTTAAGTTTGCTTTAGCACTAGAAATTTCATCTGAACCTAGCACCATGGTGTAATCAAAGTTTTGCTTGCCTGCATACTTCATCTGCGCCTTTAAACTTCTACCTAAGAGGTCAAACGCTGCATGTACGCCTGCTTTGCGAAGGTCAATGACGAGCTTTGATGCATAGTGTCTTGCTGCATCATCTAAAGATGCAATGTAGATACTAGCTTCTTGTTTTGCTACAAGTTCAATGCCTTGTGCCTTCATCTCCATCAAGAGTCTTTCTTGTCCTAGAGCAAAGCCACAAGCCGGTACATTAGGTCCACCTAAGGTTTCAACAAGGCCGTCGTAGCGACCTCCACCACAAATCGTCCCTTGTGTGCCCACGTTATCTGAAACAAACTCAAATACTGTTCTAGAGTAATAGTCCAGGCCCCTCACAATGCGCTTATCAACTTCATATGGGATACCCCAAGCATCTAGCAAAGCCAATACTTCATCAAAGTGTTTCTTGTCCGCTTCATCTAAGTAATCGAGCATGAGAGGTGCATCTTTTGCAATCTCTTGATCGTGAGCTACTTTACAATCCAGCAAGCGTAAAGGATTTGCTTCAAAGCGATTCTGACAATCCGTACATAGACCCTTTAAGTGTGGACGATAGTAATCTTTTAATACATCACGGTATCTAGCTCTACTCTCTTTTGTACCCAAACTATTTAACTTTAAGCTTGTGTGCTTCAAGCCTAAACGCTTGAAGAAGAGATCTAATAGGCTGATGATCTCGGCATCTAAAGATGGCTCTGCAGAGCCAAAGGCCTCCAATCCCAGCTGATGAAACTCACGGTAGCGGCCCGTTTGGACGTTCTCATAGCGAAACAAATTCAGCATGTAATAAAGCTTGACTGGGAAAGGCTTGCTGGCCATTCCATGTTCAATAAAGGCACGAACAGCACCTGCTGTACCTTCAGGACGAAGCGTCATGCTTCTTCCCGCCTTATCGTCGAAGGTATACATCTCCTTTTGGACAATATCAGTCGTATCCCCTACACCTCTAGCAAACAAGTCTGTATGCTCGAAAGTAGGCAAACGCAATTCACCATATTGAAACAAATGGCAGGTTTCTTGGAAGATTCGTTCAACTTCCTGCCATGTGCCAATCTCATCTGGCAGTATATCTCTTGTACCCTTCGGTGCTGAAAGCTTCATTTTAAAAACACCCCTCTAGTTCATGTAACAATCTATTATAACTCATACTTGGTCGATCACATAATTTAAAATGGCCAAGACTGCAGGACCTGCAGTCTCTGTCCTTAAAATATGTTGGCCAAGACTGATGCTCTTATAGCCATATTCATTAGCCAATAAAACTTCTTCATTTGCAAAGCCACCTTCAGGCCCAACAATAAAGCGTACACAATCCAGATCTGTAAGATCAGATCTGGTCAAAAGGTGCTTCAGCGTTGTCTTCGTTTCACCTTCAAAAGCAATGAACATAAGCACGTTTGCATCACGTTTCAGGTCATCTTCTTGGAAACGCTTTAGGATAGACTCTAACGATTCAGGCACAAGCACTTCAGGAATATGATCTCGTCCTGATTGACTAGCAGCAGAAGCTGCAATCTTTTGCCAACGTTCTTGCTTCTTTTTAGCGCTAGATGGATCCAAGCGAATCTGACTTTGCTTACTAAAAAATGGAACAAAGTTTGTCAAGCCTAGCTCCACACCCTTTTGGAGAATTTCTTCTGTTTTCGACCCTCGTGGCAATGCTTGCAACAACTCAAAACGCATCTTCTCTTTTGCTTCCAATATCGTTTGAATCGTGCCTGATACATCATCCAAACTTACATCTGTCAATTCAATAACAAAGGTGCGCCTGGACAGGTCAACTAGGTCTATTGATTCACCTACTCTTAAACGCAGTACACGGACCGCATAGTGGCGATCCGTATCTGCTAAGCTAACTACAGCTTTTGTTTCATCTATATATTCATCTAAGAAAAAACGGTGACGACTCATTTTCTTAATAACCATTCTCCATTGGTAAAGTCTGGTACCATGACACGCTGGCCTGTTGCTAGTGATTCTTCAGATAAGGGTGTGATGGACATCCAGGTGGCCATATCATAGACATCGATTGGCATTGCCAATCCTTCATTTAATGCTTCAAAGAATGCATTAAAGACGAGCCAGTCCATACCGCCGTGTCCGCCCCTAACACCATCACTTAAGAACTTCTTCCAAGTCTCTGACTCATACTGCTCACGGTACTTGTCTGCATTACCCCAATGGTCGCGCCAGGTGAAGTGATAGTCATCGTGTTCACCATCGATGAAGATCGAATGGTTATCTTCCATATACATACCCTTGGTACCTTGGATGGTAAATCCGCGTGAGTAAGCCCTAGGTAAGCTTGTATCTAATTTTAAGTTGATGGTCTCACCGTTCGCGCAAGTGATTAAAGTTGATACAACATCACCTTGTTTGAAACGAGCATTTTGGAGATCCAAATCATCACTTTTATGTTCCTTGATAAAGCTAGACAAACCTGCTTCTCTAGATGCATTCGAGACCAAGCTCAGCATACGGTTACCACGGTTAATACCAAGGATTTGAGCGATGGGCCCAATCTCATGTGTGGGGTAGTTCTCGCTATTACGCTTTAGGTAATTTCTCAAACGGTAGTGACGGTTCTCAACACCATGGGTGATCTCACGTCTTAAATCGTGGAGATAACCACCTTCAGCATGAACAATATCGCCGAAGACGCCTTGCTCGACCATATTCATAATCATCATCTCGGTTTGACCGTAGCAGCAGTTCTCAAGCAGCATAATGGGTGTGCGAGTCTCTTCGTAGACATCGACCAAGCGCCATAACTGATGGATCGAATAGGCACCACCAACCTCAACTGCTACCGGGATGCCT
>CAYXVJ010000158.1:4317-5570 GCA_964468675.1 uncultured Oscillospiraceae bacterium | reverse complement strand
TGGTCGTTAAAAAAGAAGATCAAAGCTACGCATGGGACTTTGATATGCCTGATTCCATTGGCAAGGTCCATGCCTTTAGTGGTAACTTTGCAATTGCACTAAGAGCATTGACGTATATTAAGGCTCTAGCAGGTGATGGTTTACGTGAAGTCGCCAAGCATGCTGTATTAAATGCCAACTATATTCGTGTAGCCTTATCTCCATATTGGAAACCTGCTGTAGATCGCATCTGCATGCATGAAGTTGTCTTTAGTGGTCGCAAGCAAAAACAAGAGCATCAAGTGACAACATTAGATGTTGCGAAGCGCTTGATTGATCTAGGCTACCATCCACCAACCATGTATTTCCCGCTTATAGTTGAAGAAGCCTTGATGATTGAACCAACTGAGACTGAAAGCCTTGAGACTTTAGATGCGTTCATTGAAGCAATGGTTCAAATAGCAGGGGAGATCGAAAAAGAGCCTGAGACGTTAAAGCAAGCACCGGTACTTGCGCCAATAAAGAGACCAGATGAGGCTAAGGCTGCAAGGTCACCTGTACTAACTTATATGAAGATAAAAAGCTAAATCAAGACGAGTTTGGAAATATCAAGTATAATGTTTGGACGAAGGTTCAAAAGAGAACACGAGACGATAAAACGATATAAGGGAAGAGATAAGATATGAAGGTTGTTCTTTTACAAGATGTTAAAAAGCTCGGTAAAGTTGATGATATTGTGGATGTCAGTGACGGTTACGCCAGGAATTTTTTATTCAAGCGTAACCTCGCTGTAGAAGCCACTAAAGAAAACCTCAATGAGGTAAAGCTGCGTAGACGTGCTGAAGAAGTCAAGGCACAGCGTGCACTTGATGAAGCAAAAGAATTGGCCAAAGAACTTGAGGGCCAAGCCTTTAGCATGAAGATGAAGGCAGGTGCTGGTGGACGTTTATACGGTACACTGACAGCCATGGACGTAGCCGATGCCCTAGCAAAGGCTGGTTACAATGTGGACAAGAGAAACATCACGATTGACCAAGCATTAAAGTCACTTGGCCAAACAACTGTGCGTTTGAAATTGCACAATGAGGTGACAGCTGTTGTGACAGTTAAGGTTGAGGAAGCCTAATGGCCTCATCACCGGTTCACAATCGGGTACCACCGAATAATATTGAAGCGGAAAAATCCGTTCTTGGTTGTTGTTTGTCTGGCGAAAAGCCATTGGCACAGGTCACAGCATTTTTACAAAGCGACGATTTTTATCAACCTGCACATCG
>CAYXVJ010000158.1:0-4307 GCA_964468675.1 uncultured Oscillospiraceae bacterium | reverse complement strand
TTTAATTTACGATGTGATGTGCGAGCTTTTCGTGGCGAGTAGACCAGTAGATACCCTAACCGTGAGTGATGCACTTGCGAGTAGAGGTCAATTGGAACGTGCCGGTGGGCTTGTATATATTGCAGGCTTGCCAGATAGCGCACCATTAATTAGCAGAGCCTTAGACTATGCTGAGTTGGTTCGCTCCAAGGCAATAATCAGGCGCTTACTTACAGCTATGGATGAAGTCACATCACTTGCTTATGAAGAGCAAGATGATACGGACGCTCTTTTAGATATTGCCCAGCAAAAAATCTACACCATCAGACAAGGCCAAGACGTCTCCGGTATGGAGCGTCTTGGTGATGTTATGAGTAGAACGGTTAATGAAATCTCTGCGCTTGCGCATGGTAAAGAAGGTTCTAGAGGTGTTAAGACAGGTTATCCTTCAATCGATAGCGTTTTAGGTGGTCTTGGTAAAGGCACGCTTAATATCCTTGCAGCTAGACCTGGTATGGGTAAGTCTGCACTTGCACTTAATATTGCTCATAAAGCGGCCACACTTCACGATGTCACTTCAGCGATCTTCTCACTTGAGATGTCTAAAGAAGAAATTGGTAGTCGTTTGTTATCGGCACAAGCCTTAATCGATTCTCGCTTGTTAAGAACAGGTCAGCTCGCTCAAGACGATTGGAATAAACTATCGAACTCACTGCCTGTTTTATACAACGCCAAAATTTTCGTTGATGATAGTTCAGCAACCAGTCCTTTAGAGATGCTTTCTCGTTGCCGTCAACTAAAGATGGAACAAAACCTAGGTTTAGTCGTCATTGACTACCTGCAATTGATGAGCATTAAAGGTAGAGGCGATAACAGACAGCAAGAAATTTCAGAGATTTCTCGTTCATTAAAATTGATGGCAAGAGAACTAGACGTTCCGGTCATTGCTTTATCCCAGCTTAGCCGTGCCGTTGAACAACGTGACAATAAAAGACCGATCTTGTCTGACTTGCGTGAATCAGGTTCTATTGAGCAGGATGCTGACACGGTTATGTTCTTATACCGTCCTCAATACTATGAACAAGACCACGTACCACAGGAATTAGAAGAGGCAGAATTACAAGTTGCTAAGAACCGTGCAGGCGCTACAAGAAACATTCAATTAAAGTGGATGCCTAGCTACACCTTATTTATTGACGAAAGTCCTCTTGGTGAAGCACCAAATCCATATAGCGGTAACATCGATTATCTGCCACCTGAAGATTACTTGCCTACACCTAGTCATGAGGATATACCTTTTGAACTCTAATTTAGATTATGATCTATTTTTTCATTGTATCTGGCCAGATGGAACAATAAGAAACGGCAGTAAGCTGTTGTTGGCTGTTTCCGGAGGGCCAGATTCAATCTGTTTACTCCATGTCCTAAGAGAAGTTTTACTGCAGCATCAAGCGCTTGATAAGGTAGATGTTGAAGTAGCCCATTTCAATCATAGGCTTAGAGGGAGTGCATCGGATCAAGATGAACACTTCGTTCAAGCAATATGTAATGAATTAGGCTATACGCTACATATTGCTAGAGCAGATGCGGTACCTGAGCAAGCAACAGGTAGTAGCGAGACTTGGGCTAGAACCGTACGTCACGCCTTTTTAGAAGAGAGGCGTCAAGCCTTATCTAAAGATACATATCTACTCTTAGGTCATAACCAAGATGATTTACTAGAGACGTTCTTAATTAACATGGGTAGAGGTAGTGGACTAAAAGGCTTGTCTGCTATGCCTGCTCGAGATGAAGATGCTAAGATTTTAAGACCGCTTTTACATACCAGTAGAAAAGAAATTATGAACTATCTAAATGTCAATGACCATGCCTATAGAGAAGATTTGTCAAACTTAGATAAGAGCTCTTGGCGTAATAGGCTTCGTCTAGAAGTAACACCTGTTTTAAAAGAGATGTTTGATCCCAAGCTAGGTCAGAGAATGAATCAATTAAGTGAACTATTAAGAGATGATGAAGCGTATTTGCAGGAACAAGTAGCAAAAATCAGAGCCGATTTAGTAGAAGAAATCCAAGGCGACAACAAGGAGCTTTTATACCAAACCTTCTCTAGACAAAATTTTTTAAACTTACACCTTGCTATGCAAAAACGACTCTTAAGGTCTATTTTCTATCGATGGGTAGAAGACCAAATGAATCTACACTATCAAACGATTGAAGACTGTTTAAACTGTATCCAAGATGAAGCATCTGTTGCTGTGGATTTGCCTTTCTCTATCCGTGTTGAACGAAAAGACGATCAAATCCGCTTCTATAAAAAGGACTTCTTGTCATCCTATGTGGGTTCACTCACAGTTCCGGTAATGGATACAAGACGTAGCAAGACTAAGAAGGTGAAGGTGTTTTTACTAGATGAGGCGATTGGTGTCGATCTTCTCTTGGATCAATACAATAGTTCATTTAGTCGTAATCCCTATCAAGCTACAAGGGAAGAAGAGGCGAACCGTTTTCTTTTAGATCCCAAAGACATGCTCGAATATGAGGTCCGCAATAGGCAGATAGATGACTACTTAGCTTTGCAAGGTTCACAAGGACCATTTCGTAAGCGTTTGAAACAGTATTTGCAAGAACTTGCACTTTGGCCTGAGCTAAGAGATCGGCTTATGCTCGTCGCAAAAGGGTCCAAGGTCCATTGGATTCCAGGAATCATTCATGTGAACTACCTAAAAGAAGATGAAAAAAGCGTTAAGATGCAAGAACAATTGACAGAGATTTGTTTTATGTGATAAACATTAGATCAATTGTGCGTATAATATACACTTATAGAAGACCAAAGAACGAACTGGAGAGAAGTAGATGAATTTGATTGAAGGCGATATTATCGTATCCAAAGAAGAAATCGATGCTATGTGCGATCGCTTAGCAGCAGAGATATCAAGAGATTATGCAGGTAAAAAACTTTTGATGGTAGGCGTTTTGAAAGGTGCTTTTGTATTCTTAGCCGATTTAGCAAGACGTTTGACTATTCCTGTCCAAATCGATTTTATGGATGTGTCTAGTTACGGTAACGAGACCAAATCATCTGGTATAGTTAAGATAAACAGTGATTTAAATCATGATATAACGGACCGTCACGTTTTGATTGTGGAAGACATAATCGATACAGGTCTAACATTAAAGAAATTAAGAGAGTTGCTTTTAACTAGAGGTCCGGCCAGTTTAGCGTTATGCACAGCTTTTGATAAGCCTAGCAGACGCACTGTGGATCTGAATATCGAATATTGTGGGATAGAGGTTCCGAACAAATTCATCATTGGCTATGGCCTTGATTATGAAGATTGGTTCCGTAATCTACCTCATGTAAGCGAAGCTATTGAAGCACCTCTGGAGGTACGGAATGAAGAGACCAAATAATTCCCCAATGCGAGGTCTATCTTTTTACATTATTATATTTGTCATTATCATCATGTTTGCGACTTTATTTCGTCCTCAAACACAGATGGATGATGTACCCTATTCACAGATCGTTGACTACATCGAAGGCGGTATGGTGGAGCGCGTAGATGTAACCGATACGACCGTAAAAGTTGTCTTGAAAGAGGCGCTACCGAATGGTTTACGAGTCATTGATCAGCGAATTTCTCCATTTTGGATGGAATCATTTTTAGCTAAGATTGAAGAAGCAAACATTACCTATACCTACTCTGAATCAGTAGATATCGGTACATGGATTAATCTTATATTCCTTGTCTTAATGGTTGGTGTCATGGGCTTTTTCCTATGGTCAATGTACAGCAGGCAATCAGGAGAAGGTAAGAGTGCCATGAATTTTGGCCGTAGCAGGGCTAAGATGAACGATCCATCCAAGAACCAGATCACATTCCGTGATGTAGCTGGTGCAGATGAAGAGAAAATGGAGCTACAAGAAGTTGTAGACTTCCTCAAAAATCCCCGTAAGTATTCTGACCTAGGTGCAAAGATTCCTCGTGGTATCTTACTCATTGGTGCACCAGGTACCGGTAAGACATTGCTTGCTAAAGCCGTTGCTGGTGAAGCAGGTGTACCGTTTTATTCCATCTCTGGTTCTGACTTTGTCGAGATGTTTGTCGGTGTCGGTGCTAGCCGTGTTAGAGATCTTTTTGAAACAGCTAAAAAGAATTCACCAGCGATCGTCTTTATTGATGAGATTGATGCTGTTGGACGCCATCGTGGAACCGGTATGGGTGGTGGACATGATGAGCGCGAGCAGACTTTAAACCAATTACTAGTTGAAATGGATGGTTTTGGTCCCAACCAAGACGTCATTATTATGGCGGCTACGAATAGACCAG
>CAYXVJ010000157.1:0-5730 GCA_964468675.1 uncultured Oscillospiraceae bacterium | reverse complement strand
AGTTCCCTTTCATGCTTGGCGGTGAGCACCTGATCAGTTTAGGGCTTTTAGAAGCCGCACTAAAGCACCATCCTGATCTGCATATCGTCCAATTGGATGCGCATACAGATCTGCGAGATGAATACTTAGGTGAAAGCCTCTCCCACTCAACCGTCATGAGAAGGGCTTTTGATCTGCTAGGAGATGGACGCATTCACCAGCATGGCATTAGAAGCGGTGAACGAGTCGAATTTCAATTTGCTAAAACACATACCAAACTATACCCTTTTGACTTAAGCCAGATCCAAAAAACAGTCAAAGCCCTGGAAGGGCAAGCTGTTTTCTTGACCTTGGATCTAGATGTTTTGGACCCCAGCTTATTTTCTGGTACAGGTACACCTGAAGCCGGTGGCGTAAGCTATAAGGAACTGATGGACGCCATTTTACAACTGTCCAAGCTAAACATCGTCACTTGCGACATCAATGAGCTATCCCCTCAATATGACACAAGTGGTGTATCAACAGCAGCGGCTTGTAAAATTACAAGAGAAATACTCTTGAGTGTATTAAAAAGGAGAAGATAAACAATGTATAAGGCCTTAATTATTGGTGCCGGCGGTGTCGCTGGTGTCACAGCTCATAAGTGTGTACAAAATAGTGATGTTTTTTCTGAAATCATGATCGCTAGTAGAACCAAGTCCAAGTGTGACGCACTTAAAGAGAAATTAGATGGTGGACCCGTTAAAATTCATACTGCACAAGTAGATGCAGATAACGTGCCAGAGCTAGTTGAGTTAATCAATGGCTTTAAGCCTGATATCGTTATTAACTTAGCCCTGCCTTACCAAGACCTCAGCATTATGGATGCTTGCTTAGAAACAAAAACCCACTATGTGGACACTGCAAACTATGAGCCAAAAGATGAGGCAAAATATGAATACAAGTGGCAGTGGGCATATCAGGAGAAATTTAAAGAAGCCGGTATCACAGCCCTTTTAGGTAGTGGCTTTGACCCTGGTGTAACAGGTGTGTTTTCAGCTTATGCTTTAAAACATCAATTCGATGAAATTCACTACATCGATATCTTAGATGCCAATGGTGGCGACCACGGCTATCCGTTTGCAACAAACTTTAACCCTGAGATCAACATCAGAGAAATCACTGCCAATGGCCGCTATTGGGAAAAAGGTGAATGGATCGAAACAAAACCCATGGAGATCAAGCGTCAATACGATTTCGAAAAGATCGGCGAACGTGATATGTACTTACTGTACCATGAGGAATTAGAAAGCTTATCCAAGAACATCACTGGTATCAAGCGGATTCGTTTCTTCATGACGTTTGGTGAAAGCTACCTCACACATTTGCGTGTCTTAGAAAATGTAGGTTTAACATCCATAGAACCCATTACATTTGAAGGTCAAGAAATTGTACCATTACAATTTTTAAAAGCATTGTTGCCAGATCCAGCCTCTTTAGGACCGCGTACAAAGGGTAAGACCAACATCGGCTGTATTTTCCAAGGCACTAAAGATGGCAAGGAGAAAACCTACCGCCTGTTTAACATCTGCGACCATCAAGAAGCATATAAGGAAGTGGGTAGTCAAGCCATCTCTTACACCACCGGAGTCCCCGCCATGATCGGAGCAATGCTAGTCCTTGATGGTAGATGGCAAAAGCCTGGTGTCTTTAATGTAGAGGAATTTGATCCGGATCCATACATGGACGCATTAAATAAATGGGGTCTACCATGGCACGAAGACTTCACGCCTACATTGGTGGACTAATATGCGAACATTTGATCCACAAACAATCGCTACGCCATATTACATTGTAGATGAAGCAAAGCTAATCGATAATTTAAAACTTCTACAAGAGGTCAAAAGGCGGGCAGGATGTAAAATCTTGCTCGCCCAAAAAGCCTTCTCAATGTACAAGGTGTATCCATTAATCGGTGAATACTTGGATGGTACGACTGCTAGCGGTATTTATGAAGCAAGACTAGGTTATGAGGAGATGGGCAAAGAAACACACGCCTTCTCTCCTGCCTATAAAGCTGAAGAATTCACAGAGCTTTTAAAGATTGCTGATACAATCGTCTTCAATTCATTCTCCCAATGGACGCTCTATAAAGATGAGGCTTTAAAGAGCAATAGATCCTTTGGAATGAGGGTGAACCCTGAACACTCCACAGGTGAGCACCCAATTTATGATCCTTGTAGCCCTGGCTCAAGACTAGGTGTAACTAAAAAACATTTTCGAGACGACCTTCTAGACGGCATTGAAGGGCTTCACTTCCATACATTATGTGAACAAGGCAGTGAAGATTTACAGTCGACACTAAAAGCCTTTGAAGACAAATTTAGCCACGTTCTAGGACAAATGAAATGGGTCAATTTTGGTGGAGGTCACCATATTACTAAGCCTGGCTACAACATTGATTTATTAGTAGAGATCATTCTAGACTTTAAGTCGCGCTATGATGTAGACGTCTATTTAGAGCCAGGTGAAGCCATTGCTTTAGACAGTGGCTATCTTGTTGCTTCTGTTTTAGATCTTAGTACAAACGATATCCAAAATGCGATACTAGACACATCTGCCACCTGTCATATGCCCGATGTTCTTGAAATGCCGTATCGCCCTCACATTCTAGGTTCAGCTATGCCAAATGAAAAAGCATACACGTATCGTTTAGGTGGTCCAACTTGCTTAGCTGGAGACATCATTGGAGACTATTCATTCGATAAACCGCTTGAAATAGGCGATACCTTGATCTTTACGGATATGGCTATCTATACCATGGTAAAAACAACAACTTTTAATGGCATGCCTCTTCCCTCGATCGCCTTACACAAAGCTGATGGCGAAATTGAATTGGTCAAAGCATTTACGTACGACGCATTTAAGTCTAGGCTCTAGCAAAAGAGCAATTCGTCATGAGGTCGGCTATAATAAGGATATACTATTAAAAAGGAGCCGATCCCATGACAAATGAAATCTTAGAACACATTGAAAATCGATATTCTTGTAGAGACTTTGCAGATAATGGTCCTTCAAAAGATGCCATAGATGCCATTTTGAAGGCAGGGCTACAAGCACCTAGTGCGGTCAATCGTCAACCTTGGCGTATCGTCAGCATTGAGGATAAACACATCATTTCAGATATTGAAGATGCTGGTATCGACTTTTTGCGCTTACAAGAGGATCAGGAGATGTACAGAAATGTCATCAATCGCCCTGGTAAGTTGTTTTACAATGCTCCTTACATGGTCATCATCGCAATTGACCAAAACAATAAGGAAGCAGCACTCTTAGATGCAGGTATCTTGACCCAAAACATCGTGCTAGCGGCTGAATCCTTAGGCTACAACACCTTAATCAATAGCATGGCAAGGACTGCCTTCCAACACCCTAAGCTCGCTCAATCGCTTAGGATGAAATTAAAGTTCCCTGCAGTTTATGACTTTGCAATATCTATTTTGATTGGCAAAGCGAAGAGCACTCGCCAAGCACACGAGACTGATGAAGCTAAGATCATTCGTATTTAACTCCTTATAGAAGAAAGGATTTATCCTTTGTGGACATAAAAGTTGCATGCAGGCTGCTAGCGGAGTTTGTACACCGCACAGGTGGCTTATCGCCGATAAGCTTTAGCAATTTAGAAGCAGGTAGCGGTACAAGAACCCATCAAGCTTTTTATAAAGCGCTCGACACATACTTGCCGGGCGCTATTAGTCGTGAAGAAGTTTTGGTAAAAGGACAATACAAGCACGGAGACATCACACTCCTATTAAATGGTCGTGTAGACATATTAGTCGAGATGGATGGCAATCTACCCTTCCCATTAGAAGTCAAAACAGTAGGTGTTCCTTTAACTAAGATCGACGATCAAGGGCAAGTGGTGCACTGGGCTCAAGTGAAGCTGTATGCCTGGCTACTAGTGGCTGAAAATGAAGCCTTAAGACAATCGAATGCTCAAATCAGCTTTGCCTTAGCCTATGTCTCACGAGAAGACATGACCGCTATTATCTTAAAGCGAGAACTTGCTTACCATGACCTAAAAGATTGGTTTGAAGATACCTGTAAGCAATACCTACAGTTTGCTAGAAATCAAAAAGAATACCAAATCAGGAGCATAGACTCCATTAAAAGCCTACGCTTCCCCTACGAAAGTCTACGAGATGGACAACGAGAGTTCATGGAGCGAGTCCTTAGAAACCTTAGAAGTAGAACGCCGCTTTTGGTTCAAGCACCTACAGGAACGGGTAAGACCATGTCTACTTTGTATCCTGCGATCAAGGGGCTTGCAGCAGGCTACCATAAACAGATCTTTTATTTAACCGCTAAAGGCTCTACGGGCGACGTAGCTGCAGACAGCATACGTGTACTGCGCAACACAGGACTCATCATCAGATCCGTACAGATGACCAGTAAAGAAAAGTTATGTTTAGAGCCAGAAATTTACTGCGATCCTATGCAATGCCCCTATGCGAAGAACTACTATAAGAACATCAACAATGCTTTAACAGACGCACTAACATTCCAAGATTTTGATAAGGACTTGATTCTCAAGCTTGCTAAGAAGCACCGTGTCTGTCCTTTTGAATTGCAGCTTGATATTGCTCTTTACGCCGACATCATCATCTGCGACTACAACTATGCCTTTGATCCCAGAGTGAAGTTGGATCGCTTCTTTGCTGAGAAGATCAATCACTATGCCTTGTTAGTAGATGAGGCACATAACCTCCCTGATCGTGCACGAGAGATGTATTCAGCAGAATTAAGCGAAAAAGAATTGAAACTGGCTAGTGAAGCACTCATAACATTTGATAAAAGTCTAAGCACCATAACATATCCTCTACTCCATTACTTCGATACATTAAAGAAGAATATATTGCCTGACAACAGTGCTTGGCATCAAGTCGAAACAAAGATGTCACAAGATGCAATCATGCAAGCCGACGATTTTAGAGCAACAAAGTCCTTACCTAGTGACTTGATTCAAAAACTATGGCACTTTTGCCATCAAATCAGAGATAGTATCAACGACATCGATGATTTCGAAGAAAGACAAAAGGTCTTAGACTTCTATTTTGCAGCACGTTACTTTCTTAAAGTCACCGAAGAATTCTGGAGCGATCGCTACATCTTAAGTGCTAAAAAAGAAAACGGCTCATTAACGATTGAAGCTAGATGTGTCGACAGTTCAGATCGCATCGTCCAAACATTCCGAAACGTGCATAGTGCAATCTTCTTTTCAGCAACTTTAATGCCGATGCATTACTTTTCACGAGAATTTTGTGGCCAAGACTATGACGATAAGCCTGACACCATGACTTTAGCATCACCTTTTCCACCAGAGAATCTTCTTGTCAGCATTGCCTCAGGTGTAGAAACCACATACAAGGAACGCACCAGAAGCCGTCGTGAACTTGACACAGGACGCGGCTGCGCAGCAACACCATCTATGAATTTGCAGCTCAGTTTACTAACGCAAGTTATATGGTTGCAAACAGATATAGCTTCAACCAATAATAGGAGGCGTAAAATGTCGAAATTTGTAATGGAGTGTCCAAAATGCCACAGATATGCGGAGGCTTCGGGCGGTTTGTTTGGCACAGGTTTGTTTGCGAAAAGGACGGTAAAATGTTCCTGCGGCGAAACGATCAATATCCAGACAGAGAAGCTTTCAAGCAGGAAGTGCCCTCACTGCGGTAACGAAGTGGTGTTCGATCAGTCCAAGGGGGATAA
>CAYXVJ010000156.1:3589-5793 GCA_964468675.1 uncultured Oscillospiraceae bacterium | reverse complement strand
CTAAACAGACGGAAGATACGACGGAGCCAGAACAGACTCCTGAGGCAACAGATGAGCCAGAAGAAACTACACCTGGTATTGATCTAGGTGGACGTACCGTTAAGATGGCCGCATGGTGGGATTTAACACCGGTAGAAGGTCAAGATGAGCAAACCGATCAATTGATCGAGCGCTATGCTCAAATGGAAGCTGACTATAACTTTAGCTTTGAGTATGTCAACATTCCTTGGGAAGATTACCAACGTACGTATATCACGAACTCTATGGGTGGTGATGCTATTGCTGATCTAGCTATAGCTGAATACACTTGGATTTATCCAAACCTTTCCATGAATGGTTTCTTAGCAGACGTATCTGAACTGCAAAGCTTTGATTTCACAAAAGAGAAGTGGAACCAAGACTTCATTAACCTTGCCACACTAGATGGTGCAATCTATGGCTTTGAAGCTGGTCGTACCTTCCCAGTTGGCGTTCTATTCTGGAACAAATCCATGTTTGAAAGAGAAGGCCTACCTTCCATCTATGACGATCTCTTCGCAGGGGATTGGACATGGGAAAAGATGCTCGACTATGCTGAGCAACTCACCAAAGATACAGATGGTGATGGCGTCATTGACCAATGGGGCGTATCCGGTACAAACCTTCCATCTGCATTCGTATTCTCAAATGGTGGTAGCACCATCGATATGAGCGATCCAAAAGCACCTAAGTTTAATCTCATGTCAGACGAAGCCTTACAAGGCTACCAAGCACTGCAAGATTTTGCACAAGTCAATAAAGTTGTTGAACTCAACCCAGAAGGCGCTGAGTGGGACTACGCTAGAAGCCAATTCATCAACGGTAACGTTGGTATGTTCTCAGGTCCATGGTGGATGGTCGACTCCATCAAGGAAGGTTCAGAAGATGAGTACGGTGTAGCACTCTTCCCAATGGGACCTAATGCAGACAATTATGTCAGCCATAACACAGCAACAAACATCTGGACCATTCCAGAGACAGTTGAAGATAAAGAGACAGCAGCAATGCTCTTTGACCTACGTACAGAACCATTACCAGATGAGACACCAGACGACTGGAGAATTTACTTTGAAGACCGCGTCAACGATGCAGAGTCTGTTGAAGTCATTCGTATGCTCCAAGAAGATGGCCTCACAGTAATCGACACAACCAGCCACTTCGCAGGTGTTGTTGAACTCTCTTACGGTTACCACTATGCCATCGAGCATGGTCAAGAAACACCACAGGCAGCAATCTCAGCCATTGCCGACCAAGCACAAAACTTGATCGATACCGCCATGAGAAAATCTGCTGATGACATCATCAGTGATTTAACACCAGACGAGTAAGATTGCTTTTAATCTTTAGCCAAGAGGTGCCGGTTTACCGGCACCTTAGCTAAGATTAAACCTGATAAAGGAATGTTGTTATGCGCGATCAAAAAACTATCTTTACACCGCGGGGCCATCGCCGGATTAGGCGGGCCGCTGCGACCTTGTTGGCCATGTTGTTTAGCTTAAATGTCATGGCTTGTCGTGTTAAAGCGGTTCCTACAAAAGCACAAGAAGAGATAATAAAGACTGGAGACGATATGCCGGTACGAATTGAAGCAGAAGATGGACTAGTAAAAGGCGCTAGCGTGTTAAGCAGTGAAATAGGTTTTTCTGGCCAAGGCTATGTTGGAGAGTTTAAAGATACTGGAGATAGCGTGACCATTGAAGTACTCCTCGATGAAGATGGCGCTTTCAAATTGAGCATCGGCTACTATTTGCCGCTAGACAGTGGTAATAAAGTAAATACGATACTGGTCAACGGGGAGCACTATGCAAGCTTTAATTTCCAAGCAGGTGAAGGCTTCCAAAAGGCATATATAGGTCCTGTATTTTTAAATGCTGGTAAGAACAGTATTACGTTTACAAAGGGACAAAATGACTGGGGCTGGATGTATGTGGATTATTTTGAACTAGACGTTTATGAAACAAAGGCTCGCTCATATGAGGTGGCAGAAGCCTTGATTGATCCAGAAGCTACGAAAGAAGCAAAAGAGCTATACGACTTCCTTCGATCTAACTATGGATCGAAGATTTTAAGTGGTCAACAATTGTATTTTGAAGAAGAAGAGGAGATCTCTCGCCTCCTTGAGCTGACAGGTGAAAAACCTGCTATGAAAGGCTATGACTTTATCAATCAGACACCGGGAGGCAGTA
>CAYXVJ010000156.1:0-3579 GCA_964468675.1 uncultured Oscillospiraceae bacterium | reverse complement strand
AGGTCGAAAGAGCCATTTCTTGGGTTGAAGATGAAGGTGGCATTTTAACGATGTGCTGGCATTGGTGGGCGCCTAGTGGAGGCCGAGCTTTCTATACGGCTGACACAACATTTGATGTGTCTTTGGCTGTGACGCCAGGTACAGAAGAGTATGACTTGATTTTAAGAGATATCGATATCATTGCAGACTTGCTCTTAGATATGCAAGCACGTGGAATACCTGTGATATGGAGACCACTGCATGAAGCATCTGGAGCATGGTTTTGGTGGGGCGCTAAAGGACCTGAAGCGTATCAAGCGTTATGGGATATCTTGTATGACCGTTTGGTCAATGTACATGGTGTACACAACTTGATATGGGTAGCGAATGCTCAAGATCCGAGTTGGTATGTTGGTAACGATAAGGCGGACATCATTGGTGAAGACATTTATCCAGGTGAACGCGTCTATAGCGCATATGTGCAAAAATTTGAAGAAGCTTTTGAAACCGTTGATGGGAAGAAGATGGTCGCCTTGACTGAAAATGGTGTCATTCCAGATATCCGGCAGATGCAAGCTTTTGATGTGATGTGGGCGTGGAACATGCCGTGGTGGGGTGATTTCACGACAACAGATAAGTTTACAGAGGACGAATTTATGATTGACTTTTACCAGCACGAAGATGTGCTTAATTTAGATGATTTACCAGTCGATTTATATAAGAATACAATGACCTATGTAAGACGTATGCAGCCGGGTTGGAACCTTGGTAATACCCTTGATGCAACAGCAGGTGAGACGAGCTGGGGTAACCCCATGGTCACGAAAGAATTGTTAATGGCCATTAAGGCTGAAGGCTTTAAGAGCATTCGTATCCCAGTGACTTGGAACCATGCGGTAGCAGATGGAATTGACGCGATCGTTGATGAAGAGTATATGGAACGCGTTGAAACAGTGATCCAAATGGCCTTAGACGAAGGCTTTATCGTGATGCTAAATATGCACCATGACTCGAATTGGCTGCATGACTTACCGAATAAACCTGAACTGTTGGATCGCTTTGCTAAGATCTGGGAGCAAATAGCAAATCGCTTTAAGGACTATCCCATTGAACTCATGTTTGAAGCGATCAATGAGCCTCGGTTCTCAGACGATTGGGGTGCTGAAAATGAACAGTTCTTTAGCCTTGTGGATGGCTTGAATAACACGGCATATGAGATTATTCGTAGCTCTGGCAGTCAAAATGCTACACGCAAGATTGTTTTTGAAACATTAACCGCAGGCATCAGCCAAGCGAGAGTGGATCGCTTGAGGGCAAGCATTTTAGACAAAGAAGATCCCAATCTAGTGGCATCAATTCACTACTATGGATTTTGGCCCTTTAGTGTCAATTTAGCTGGTCGTACAGACTTTGATGCTGAAGTTGTTGCAGACGTAGACCGGCAACTACAAATCGTACACGATGGTCTTGTTGCTCATGGCATTCCTGTGATTTTGGGTGAGTATGGCCTCTTAGGTTTTGATACATCCACCGATACCATTCAGCAAGGTGAGAAATTAAAGTTCTTTGACTATCTCGTGCATAAAGCAGAAGAACTCAAGATTACAACGATGCTTTGGGATAACGGTCAACATTTCGACCGTGAAGCACTCGTGTGGCGGGATAAGGCATTGCATGAAACCATTTTGGCAGCCATCGATGGTCGATCGGGACAGACCGCTCACGATACGGTTTACATCCGCCACGATGAAATAGACGATGCCCGTATGCCTATGCTCTTTAATGGTAATCGTGTTCTAGGCCTCTTTGTTGATGGTAAAGAGATATCAAAATCAAGCTATAAGATTGAACAAAGCGATTTGATTCTAAGTAAAGACCTGATATTAAGTTTAAGCAATGGAGAGATTGGTAGAGATACCGTGATTGATATCCGCTTTAGCCATGGACCTGACTGGCAACTGACTTTAGCCATAGTGGACGACTTAAAACTACTTGATAAAGAAGCGACTACGTTTGAGTTCACGATACCTTTTGAAGCAAATGCTCATCAAATTCGTCGTGTGAAGGCTCTTGATAAAGATGGTAAGACGATTGGTTCTGAGTCATGGGCACAGTACCTTAACTTGACCTCTGAGTATGAAGTCTTAGCTGACGACAATCTTATAAGACTGCATCCGTCTCTTCTAGCAGCTTTCGGTGAAGGCGAGCTGTACATTACAGTTGAATCTTGGAGTGGCGATGCATACCCCTATGTCTTAACGATTACGAAGGACAAGAAAGTAGGTGTAGCTGGAACGATTGAAGGTGTGGAGCCTGAAGTTACTTTGCTTCCAGAAGAAAGCAGTAGCTCTACAGAGCCAAGAGAGCCAGAGACTTCAGTGACTGATGAGGGCATAAAAACTGAAAAGGGTACTAGTAATGATGATGGTGTACTTAGTAAAATTGTAGCAGGTGCAGCTGCAGGAATGGTGGTCTTAGGTGGCGCTTTGTATGCGATATGGAAGCGTCGTGGCAAACGAAAATAGGAGAGTATAAATGAAACAGACAAAACTACCACGTTGGCGTGGCTTCAATCTCTTAGGTGGCTTTCTTGTGAATTCACCTGGTGAGTTTCCCGAAGATGACTTTCGCTTCATTAGCGACTGGGGCTTTGATTTTGTACGCTTGCCTTTAAACTATACGTTTTGGATTGATAACGATGACCCGTTTCAGATCAGTGAAGAAAAACTTTCCATGATCGACCAGGCATTGCGTTACGGCGAGAAGTATGGGCTGCACGTGCAAATGAACTTTCATAGAGCACCTGGATACTCTGTTGCAGAGGACCGCAAAGAACCGTTTTCACTGTGGACAGATGACTTGGCTAAAGAAGCATTCCAATTACACTGGTCAACCATGGCGAAGCGTTATAAAGGTATTGCTTCAGACAAACTTAGCTTTAATCTAATCAATGAGCCTGCAAATGTGGCTGAAGATGTCCATAACAAAGCGATAACTGGCACCTTGAAGGCGATACACGAGATTGATCCAGAACGCCTCATTATTTTAGATGGCATGAACTGGGGGACTGAGCCAAATGAAGGGATTTTAAAGGCTTATCCGTCTACGAATGTTGCTCAGTCGTGTCGCTCTTATGCCCCACATCCTTTTACCCACTATAAAGCGGAGTGGGCGAATCCTGATCCCAAACAAAGTGTACCGTCTTGGCCGTTCCAAAACGACCGCTATCCAGAGGATAGATGGGATAGAGATAAGATCTTTAAATGGTTTGAAACATGGGCGACGTTTGCAAGTGAACAAGATGTTGGTGTGCATTGTGGTGAAGGTGGTGTGTATAAGCATACGCCTCACAAAGCAGTGCTCGCCTGGATGGAAGATTGCCTGGATGCCTTAAAAACATTCAATATTGGTTATGCCTTGTGGAACCTAAGGGGTCCCTTTGGCGTATTGGATAGTGAGCGCCAAGATGTTGACTATGTCGACTTCCATGGCCATCAGTTGGACGAACAGATGCTTGATCTGTTGCAGAAATATTAAAAAAGATAACTGTTTTGGAGGTTATAGTATGAGTAAAGTAATTAATGGTGTCAGCATTCCCAA
>CAYXVJ010000155.1:0-5813 GCA_964468675.1 uncultured Oscillospiraceae bacterium | reverse complement strand
TGCTACAATCACTTGAAGAGCGAAACAGTACAGTCTTTCGTACCGATGAAGATGGTGCCTTACTGATCGAAGTAACGACTAGAGGGTGGACCATCTATCGTTATATGGATAAAACGGTACGGTGGAAAGGAAATTAAGTGGCTTATAGAGGCAAGATACAACACGATCAATACCATAAGCTTATGCAAGAACTTCAAGCAGGCCAGATTAGGCCTGTCTATATCTTTTATGGAGATGAGTCATTTTTACTTGAAAACAGTTGGTTGAGGTTACAAAAGCTTTGTCTAGACGAGACGACAAGTGACATCGATTCATCTATGCACCGTCTAGATGGGAATGGCAAGCAACTTGATTTAAAGACACTGTCGATGGACCTAAGAACACCGCCGTTTTTCTCTGAAAAGCGTTTGATTTTAGTACAAAGAAGTAATTTCTTCTCAGCCAAAGCAAATCTTTCTGATGAGGACTTCAAGGTATTTACAGACATGATCAACGAGATACCAGATAGTGCATGCCTTGTATTTTGGGAGGAAAAATACGATTCCAGACTAAAACGATTCGATCAATTGATTGAAGCTAAAGATGGCTTAATCGTACAGTTTGTTAAACAAGAAGCTGATACTTTGATAAGCTGGGTGCGCGCATGGCTGGCTAGAGAAGCACTTGAAATTGAAACGCTTGCCTGTGAGAGCTTAATTGACCGCTGTGAACAGGATATGCGTTCCTTGACTCAGGAGTTGAGTAAATTAAAGCACTACTGTCTATATGCTGGACGTAAACGCATTGACCACAGTTTAGTGAATCTGGTTTGTAGACCGGATAGACGCGGATCTATTTTCGATCTAACAGATGCTATATCAGCTGGCAACACAACGGAAGCATTAAGATTGCTTCACCTTTTATGGTCGAATAAAGAACCTAGTCAATTGATATTGACCATGCTTGCAAGACACTTTAAGCAATTGCTTTGTGCTCAGGAGTGGACAAGGCAAGAGCTTGCTAAAGGTTTATCTGTCCAGCCCTTCGTCGCAAGACGATTAAAAGAGCAATCGGTTCACTTTTCAGTACCGATGTTAGAGGCATTATATGAAGCTGCTTTCCAAACAGACCTTGGGATTAAGACAGGGCAGTTGGATGCAGATGTAGGCCTTGAGATACTTTTGGCTCAAGCAGGTAGAGCTGCTCGAATACTGAAACGTCAAAGGAAATAGACAGCTATAGACACTTCTAGTAAAATAGAAGTTTATTGATCAATTAATAGGTTTGGAATTGAGGTGTAAGATGGAAAAGATTAAGATGAGTACTCCGTTAGTGGAAATGGATGGCGATGAGATGACTAGGGTCATCTGGCAACAAATTAAAGATATACTTATTCACCCTTATATTGACTTAAAGACAGAGTATTTTGATCTGGGACTTATAAACCGTAACTTAACCAAAGATCAGGTCACTGTAGATGCTGCTATGCGGACAAAAGAGCTTGGGGTAGCTGTCAAATGTGCCACGATTACACCCAATGCAGAGCGTATGGAAGAATACAATCTAAGTGAGATGTGGAAAAGCCCTAATGCTACGATTAGAGCGATATTAGACGGTACCGTATTTCGTGCACCCATCTTGGCTAAAGGCATTAAGTCCTATGTGAATTCGTGGGAGAAGCCCATTACACTTGCTAGACACGCGTACGGGGACATTTATAAAGGTACAGAGGCTTACATCGATGCAAAGGCTAGAGTGAAGCTCGTGATTGAGTACGAAGATGGCCGCATAAAAGAAGAACTTGTGCATGCATTTGACGGGCCTGGTATTGTCATGGGCATGCATAACACGGATCAGTCTATATCTGACTTTGCCAGAGCTTGTATGACGTTTGCCTTGGATAGAGGAGAGGATTTATGGTTCTCTGCTAAAGATACGATATCCAAGACCTATGACCATCGCTTTAAAGACATCTTCCAAGAGATCTATGACAATGAGTTCAAGGCTTTGTTCTTGGAAAAAGGAATTGAGTATTTCTACACACTCATTGATGACGCGGTCGCAAGGGTGATGCGCTCTGAAGGTGGTTTTGTGTGGGCTTGTAAGAATTATGATGGGGATGTGATGAGCGATATGATCGCAGCCAGTAATGGGAGCCTTGCGATGATGACATCTGTATTAGTATCTCCAGAAGGGGCTTACGAATACGAGGCTGCTCATGGTACGATTACTAGGCACTATTACCGTCACTTAAAAGGAGAGAAGACCAGTAGCAATCCTGTTGCTAGTATTTTTGCTTGGACCGGAGCCCTCCATAAGCGTGGGGAGTTAGATGGCATCAATGAGCTATGTACAATATCAAAGAAGATAGAAGATGCATGTCTCTTAGCCATTGAACAAGGATACATGACAGGGGATCTTGCGGGCTTAACGACTGTTAAAGATGCAGTTATTCTAAATTCTGAAGAGTACATGGCATATGTAAAGAGCCTCGTTGATGGTATGATATAAAAATGATTACGCAAGGTGCGTGGAGGACAAAGAAATGAGTTATTTTAAAACTTGGAATGAACACTTTGAAGATACAAGCGATCAAGGTCGTTTTCAAGAGTTTGTAAACCGTTATTATGAGATGGAACAACAAGCTTATATTAAGATCTTGGAGGATCATACAGCCGAGTGGAGTGGCAAGGCAAGTGAGCTTGCGGAGCAATTAGACTTTGGTAATGATATGGTTGTTTTCACAGGCTTCCTAGACGGTATTCAAACAAGCTTAAACAATGAATTGGATTTAGAAAACCTTGTTGATGATACAGACGTCTTACTCGATATTGATTTTGAAAAATTGCTCTACAACATGCATGATGCAGGAGCAAAGTGGCTCTTTACACTCAATGCTTGGGACAATGTCTTAAGTGAAGAGCGACGTGAAGAAATCGGAAAGCAGTACCGCAAGGAACACATTGCAGTGAGCAACAAGGTTGGCCGTAACGAGCCTTGTCCTTGTGGAAGCGGTAAGAAGTACAAGAACTGCTGTGGAAAGGCGGTCTAAGATGAAGCGAGTGTTGATTCGCAAATTATTTCGAGATACAGAACAATACGCAGGTCAGACAGTAGAGATTGCAGGTTGGATCAAGACGCTTCGTGATCAAAAGAGTTTTGGTTTTATCCATTTATCTGATGGTAGCTTCTTTAAGCCTGTCCAAGTGGTCTTTAGTGTAGATAAGCTTGATAACTTTGATGAAATTGCCAAGCAAGGAACTGGGGCATCTTTAATTGTGACAGGTGAAGTCTTATTAACGCCTGGCTCAAAGCAGCCCTTTGAGATCCAAGCGACTAAAATTGTCGTAGAAGGTACAAGTCCATCTGACTATCCACTACAACCCAAGCGTCATACACCTGAATTCTTGCGTGGTATCGCACACTTGCGTCCTCGTTCGAATCTCTTTAGTGCTGTATTTAAAGTGCGCTCGGTAGCAGCCTTTGCGATCCATAAATTCTTTAATGAGCGTGACTTTGTTTATGTACATACACCATTGATCACTGCAGCAGATGCTGAAGGTGCAGGTGAGATGTTTACGGTTACTACCTTGGATTCACTAAACCCTCCATTAAACGAAGATGGTTCTGTCGACTATAAAGAAGATTTCTTTGGCAAGCAGACCCACTTAACCGTTAGTGGACAATTAAACGGTGAAGCCTTTGCACAGGCCTTCGGTAACATCTATACCTTTGGGCCAACCTTCCGTGCTGAGAATTCAAATACAGCAAGGCATGCTGCAGAGTTCTGGATGGTTGAACCAGAGATTGCTTTTGCAGACTTAAACGACAATATGGAACTAGCTGAAGAAATGCTAAAGTACATCATTCGTTATGTCTTAGATGAGTGCCCAGAAGAAATGGCCTTTTTTAATCAGTTCGTGGATAAGGAATTGATTGCACGCCTTGAGAAGGTATGTTCAGCTGAATTTAAAATTATGACATACACAGAGGCGGTAGACGCGCTTTTGGCTTCAGGTGAAAAGTTCCAATATAAAGTGGAATGGGGTATGGACCTACAAACAGAGCACGAGCGCTGGCTTACAGAAAAGCTGGTGCAAGGTCCCCTGTTCGTAACCAACTACCCGAAGGATATTAAAGCGTTTTATATGCGTGTCAATGATGATCAAAAGACTGTTGCTGCGATGGATTGCCTTGTACCAGGTATTGGTGAGATTATCGGTGGTAGCCAGCGTGAAGAGCGTTATGATGTTTTAGTTGAGCGTATGGAAGAGATGGGCCTCGAACCGGAAGCTTATGATTGGTACCTTGACTTAAGACGCTATGGAACGACTAAGCATGCAGGTTATGGCTTAGGCTTTGAACGCATGATTATGTACTTAACCAGTGTGTCAAACATTAGAGATGTATCGGCATTCCCTAGAACAACGGGTTCTGCGGAATTTTAATTGAAAACATATACAGGCTGCCTTTTGGGGTAGAGTTTAATTCCTGCTTTATTTTTATCACAGATGAAATTGATGGAGGAATGTTATGTCTACAACATTATCAAGATTACCCAGAAGTGAACGGCCTTATGAAAAACTTGAGCGAAGTGGAGTTAAAGCATTAAGTGATGCTGAATTAATTGCCATCTTGCTAAGGACAGGAACAAAAAGCATGTCGGCGCTGGACCTCTCACGCCTCTTGATCCATCGTTTTGGTGATCCAGAAGGGAATGGAGGTCTAGCGTTTTTGCATGATTTAAGCTTAGATGAGCTAAAAGAAATCGATGGCATTGGCCGCGTAAAGGCTATACAGATTCAAGCTGCTCTAGAACTTGGGATACGTTCTAGTTACCAAGATACTAAAAAAAGGCGTTTACTCAATACACCTAAAAAAGTAGCTGCATATATATCGCCTATTTTGACACATGAGCCGAGAGAGCAGATGTTTATCTTAGCGTTGGACAGCAAATCAAGACTGATGAAGCATCATCTTGTGCAAGAAGGTGGCTTGCAGTCCATCGTGATCTCACCTAGAGATCTGTTTAGAGAAGCGATTAGAGCAAATGCAGCAGCTATTATATTGGTACACAATCATCCGAGTGGAGATCCGACGCCAAGCCCTCAAGACATTGCTTCGACAAAAACCTTGCTAGAAGCATCTCGCCTACTAGGCGTTCCTTTACAAGATCATATTGTAGTAGGTCATGAAGGCTATGTGAGCATTCGAGAGCAAACATTAATTTGGGATGCATAGGGCTCATTTGGATTGTTTAAAAAGCCTTGATCTTGTATGATTTACAGTATGGATTGAGAGGATATTGTTTGGGAAAGTTTAAGCCAAATCGAATTACAATCATATTTATCGCAGTCATAGTAACGATTGGACTTGCGGTCTGGTCGCTCGTGCCTGGAAGTTTCGTAAATAATTTGCTGGGACCTGCTGCCAATGTTTTAGTCCCTGTACAACAAGCCGCTTCAAAAACTAAGGATCGTATCGATGATGTATTTGCTGCGATAAGGCAAAGTGTAGACATTCAAGAAGAAAATGATCGCTTAAAAGAAGAGATTTCGGTGTTGAAGCAGGAAGTGAAGAAGCTTGAAGGTGAGAACTTAAAATATCAAGAATTAAAAGAAGCTTTAAAGATACAAGAAACATACGACCGATATGAGGTGTTACATGCCAATGTAATCAGCCAAGCGTTTGGTACATGGTTTGATGTCTTTAGAATCGACATTGGTGGCCAATCTGGCATCGCTATCTCAGAGGAGCATCTAAGCTACCCTGTTGTGGACAGTGATATGAATCTAGTAGGCAGGATCTTATTGTCCGATGAACGATCGTCTTCT
>CAYXVJ010000154.1:0-5882 GCA_964468675.1 uncultured Oscillospiraceae bacterium | reverse complement strand
CTGGAACATAAGCTTAGCTAGTTCTGGGTTGTTTGTACGTTTTAAAACACCATCGACATAGCTTGCTAATGGATACGTCCGAATAACACCACCCATGTTGTCACGTTTACCCCCTGGATTGATGACGTTAGAGTGACTCAAGGCACTAAGTTTGTATTGGTTGTTGCCAAGGCTTTCTTGTTTCAAGTTAAAGAAGCTTTGATCGAATTTCGCATTGACACCAAACGATATGTCCCAATTATTAATCTGTACTGGTGGGAGTCCATTTTTACCAGTGTTGTTAAAAATCTCCACACGATAGTTACCATACAAGCTTCTTGGATCATCGACATTGACTCTGTATGCTGTATTGTTTTCATATGAAATAATAATCTCAAACTCACCTGACCATGTTGCTGGCTTAGGTGTAGGAGATGGTGTAGGTGTATTCGTTGGTGCCGGAGTAGGCGTCGATGTAGGAGCAGGGCTCGGCGAGGCAGCAACTAAATAGTCTGCTTCCAATTCAACTTGCTGACGATAGGCAGCATTGGTACCCGAGATGGCTAAGCCAACGATGACGAGTGACAAGAGTAATACTATAAAGCGTTTCACAAGTGATCCCTTTCCTAAGAATTCATCCTAGTAATTATATATCATATATAAAACGCTGAATAGAACATACAATGTTACAGTATTTATATTTACTTATGCTAGCGGATCACTTTGGTGATACGTTCCAAGGCTTCTTGGACAATTGAGCGTTGGCAAGCAACGTTCATGCGCATAAAGCCTTCTCCACCTGCACCAAATATGGCACCATCGTTGAGCCAGACTTTTGCCTCTTGCAGCAGAAGTGTATTTAATTCATCTTGAGTTAAACCTAGCTCACGGAAATCAAGCCAGAGTAGATAGGTTCCATCTGGTTCAATCAGTTTTACTTCAGGTAGCTGTGCTTTTAGGAAGCCGCGTACTGTAGCAACGTTTTGAGCAAGGTAAACGAGCAATTGATCAAGCCATGCTTCACCATCTTGGTAAGCTGCTTCTGTTGCAGCAAGGCCCATCATATTGGCGCCACTGATGTGTACTTGGCTCATCACGGAACTAAATGCTTCACGCATCGATTCGTTCTCAACAAAGATATTTGAACAGTCGAGTCCTGCCAAGTTAAAGCTCTTACTTGCAGCCGTACAAGAGACAGTAATCTCTTTAAATCTTGGATCGACGCTTGTAAACATATGGTGCTTGTGACCTGGGAAAACAAAGTCCGCATGGATCTCGTCGCTTACAATGACGACTTCATGCTTCAAGCAGATATCACCCATTTGTTGTAACTCATCTGTAGTCCAGACACGACCAACAGGATTATGTGGGCTACATAAGACAAACATCTTTACATCTTCATCTTTAATTTGCTTTTCAAAAAGATCAAAATCTATTTCATAACGGCCATTAATAAGCTTTAATGGGTTACTGACCACTTCTCTTTTATTTGTTTGAATGGTATTTCTAAAGGGATGGTAAACAGGTTCTTGAATCAACACCTTATCCCCTTCATTCGTATAAGCAAGGAGTGAAACGGTTATGCCAAAGACTACACCTGGCGTTTGGAACATACTGTCTACATCTGGACGCCAGTTAAAGCGTCTGTCAAACCAGGATAAAACGGTTTCCTTATATCCATCTGATGCGTATGTGTAACCATATACGTTTTGTTCTGCAATTTCTTTTAAACGATTGCGAACAGCAGGTGGTGCTTCAAAATCCATGTCCGCTACCCATAAAGGAAGTGTGTCGGCAGCAAGCCCTTTTTCCTCGAACATGTCATACTTTACGCAAGATGTACCAAATCTATCTATTAGTGTATCAAAATTATAATTCATTGCTAACTATAGCCTCCAAGTTGCCTATTCTAACAGTATTAATGATAACACTAGCGTTTTAAAATGTGCCCTAAAAAATGGCTTTAGTATTTTAAATCGGAAAAGAAGATCAAAATAATCTGCAAAATATAAAATTCTTCTGTATCTATATAAGTTAATATCTTTAAATTTCGTTTATATTATTCTGTTATGATGAAGCTAATGAGGATGAAAAGAGGTATAAACATGGCATTAGCTAAACTAAAACAAGCAAATCCACGCATCGCTCTGGTCACAGGCGCATCGTCTGGTGTAGGCAAAGAGTTTTGCATTCAAATTGATCAACGATACGCTGATATCGATGAGATCTGGATGGTAGCCAGGCGAGAAGAGCGCTTGATCGAACAAGAAGAGATGATATCCAAGCCATGTGAGATCTTCCCTCTAGACCTCCTTGATCCTAGAAGTGATCAGGTGATACTCGATCGTATCAATGAACGTGGAGCAACTGTAGGCATTTTAGTCAATAGTGCAGGTTTAGGTAAGACAGGTCGATTTGATACTGTAGACTACAGTGACAGCCAGCGCATGATCGACTTAAACATCACAAGCTTAAGCCGTATGACGAATTTGCTGCTGCCATTCATGAAGGAAGGTGCAAAGATTTTAAACATCGCATCGGTTGCAGCATTCTTACCACAGCCAAACTTTGCTGTGTATGCAGCATCAAAATCCTATGTCGTGAGCCTATCTCGTGCTTTAAATGTAGAACTAAAAGATCAGGGAATAACAGTGTGTGCTGTCTGTCCCAATCCCATGAATACTGAATTCTTTGAACTTGCAGATCCAGATGCTGGAAAGAAATACATCAAAGAACTAGGTGTTGAAGATGTAGGTAAAATGGTCAGTACAGCATTAAAGAATGTCGATAAAGGGAAAGACACGTCACTTAGTTGTGTAGCAGCAAGATTATTATTCTTTGCTAGCCGCATCTTCCCCCATCGATTCATCTTTTGGGTAGAGAGCAAGCTTGGTTTATTCTAGTCCAAGTTGCTTAAGTAGCGCTCGATTGGTCCAGACAGATGCTTATCAATACCAAAGCGTAATTCCATCTGTTCGCCATAGGCTTCTTCTAAGCCTCGAGCATGCTGCTTAATATACGCTAATAGCGCACTTTCGTTATAAGGTAATTCAATCTCATAGAAGGCCTGACCTTGAGCAACAAAATCACTTAAGATCTCTTGTAACTCATCTAAGCCTTCACCGCTTCTTGCAGAAGCACCTACTACTTTATATAGTGCTCCTTCATCCCTAGAATTTTCATAGCGACTAGGTACGATGCCTCCAATCAAGTCAATCTTATTAAAAACATGGACTCGTGGTTGATGGCTAGCTTCTAAGCGCTTTAATTGTTCTTCAACAACTGCAATCTGTTCATCAGCTTCTGGATCAGAAATATCCGTCACCTGAATGATGATGTCAGCGTCCCTTGCCTCTTCTAGAGTCGATTGGAACGCTTCAACCAGGTGATGTGGTAGTTTTCTGATGAAACCAACTGTATCTACTAAAATCAGTACAGAACCATCTTCTAATTCTAAACGCCTAGCCGATGGATCTAAGGTTGCGAACACCTGATCCATAGTGAAGAGATCTGAATCACAAAGCTTATTGATCAAAGTACTCTTACCAGCATTCGTATACCCAACAACAGCTGCAACGGTAATCCCGTCTTCACTTCTAGATCTGCGCATGCGTTGGCGACGCTTACTGACTTCGTCTAATTCTCGTTTTAGTTGGGTGATACGTTCACGAATGTGTCGTCTGTCTGATTCTAGCTTGCTCTCACCAGGTCCTCTTGTACCTATACCTCCACCAAGCCTTGATAGGGCTTTGCCTAAGCCTACTAGTCTTGTAGCTCGATATTGATATTGGGCAAGCTCGACTTGAAGCTTACCTTCTTTGGTGATCGCTCGGTCTGCAAAAATGTCTAGAATAACCAAGGTTCGATCCAGCACTTTTACACCGATTCGGTTCTCAATGTTGCGCATTTGGCTCCCGCTCAACTCGTCATCGAAGACAATGAGGTTCGCCTCATACTGCTCAGCTAATTCTTTAATTTCATCAATCTTTCCTGACCCAAGGTATAAAGCAGGATCAGGTTTACTCTTGTTTTGAAGTACCTGAAAAAGCACCTCGGCTCCACAGGTTTCAACAAGCTCTTCTAATTCATCTAGCGAACGCTGGGCTTGATCTTCTGCCATACGTCCTGATTCTTGGTTTAACGCGACGATGATGGCTCTTTCACTGTCGATTTGGTGCTCTAGATCTGGCATCTTGGTGCCTCCTCGTAAACTAGTTTCCGAGATCGTTTAATAAATCAACGTCTCTTCTATAGTCTACACCATCTAAGCCAAATCCGAATAGTTCATAGAAATCTGACCAATAACCATCGATATCCGACATCTCTTTAATATTGTCTGTGGTCGCCACGTCCCAGACCTTCATAACGGCTTCTTGAATGTGGGCTTGCATCTCTAAATCATCAACACGGATTAAGCCTTCTTGATCTAAGTCAACGCCATTTGCTCCATAGACCTTATCTTTAAAGAGCCTTAGCATCTGCTCGTTATAGCCTTCGTGTATGCCCTCTTCCTTCATGATCTTATAAAGGATGCTGATGTATAGCGGTACAGATGGAATGGCTGCACTCGATTGAGTAACAACAGCTTTATTGATAGCCACATAAGCTCTTAAACCTGTTTCATCTAAATAAGCATCTGTCATCTTCTTTGCAGTCTCATACAAGTGGTTCTTGGCCATACCGATGCTGCCATCTTTGTATATAGGGAAGGTCAATTCTGGTCCAATATAAGAATAAGCCAAAGTCAATGCATCCTTAGCCAAAAGCCCTTTACTACTTAACTGACTAATCCACTCTGCCCAATCTTCACCACCCATGACTTTAACCGTCGCTTCGATTTCTGCATCGTTTGCCGACTCTAAAGTCACTTCTTCTACTTCATTGGTGTTTAAATTTAGTGTTTTATTCGTATAGTCTTGTCCGTAAGGCTTGATGACTGAAGACCAAGTATTCCCTTCATGATCGGTACGTCTCGGTGATGCTAGGCTATAGACGACAAGGTCTACTTGACCTAAGTCCTCTTTGATGACGTCAAATACCTCATCTTTCATTGCCTGGGAGAAGGCATCGCCATTTAAACTCTTGGCGTACAAGCCTTTGTCTTTGGCAAACGCTTCAAATGCATTTGTATTGTAAAACCCTGCTGATGCAGTTCGCTTCTCTGTCGGCTCTTTTTCAAACATAACGCCTAGTGTCTTCGCTTTGGCACCAAACGCCAGAGCAATTCTAGATGCAAGTCCGTAACCAGTAGATGCACCGATAACGAGCACACGTTTTGGACCTTCAAAAGTTCCTTGCTCCTCTACAGTGGAGATCATTTGTCGTACATGCTCGCGGCAACCATCTGGATGTGCAGTGGTGCAAATAAATCCGCGGATTTTAGCTTCAATAATCATGGTAGTCAGTCCTTTCTTAGAACATGAATACCCCCATTATAGCACATGCTTTGATAATCAAACATTTCGATAGGCTACGCTTTTCGCTTACCTAAAGACATCGCAGTAAAATCCCCAGCATGGTAGTCCTTAATGACTTGCTTATAAACACTTTCGACTCGCTTAGCGAAGCGTTTGGCTGTAAATTGTTCAGCTGATACTGTAGCAGCTTTAGACATCTCATCTAAGCTTGTAGAGCCAGGCCATAGACCTTCTAAAGCTTTTGAAAGACTCGTTTCATCTGTCCACGTCTGGCCATTCACTCCATCCTCTACAACACCTTCTAAGCATAAGTCATCTTTAGCAATAACAGGTAAGCCGCTGGCTAATGCTTCAATATAGGTTAATCCTTGGGTTTCACTTTGAGATGCAGTGACAAATAAGTCTGACATATGGTAATAGCTTGCGATATCGTCCCATGGTTTTTGACCTGCAAAATGCACTTTATCAGTAAGACCTAGTTCAAAC
>CAYXVJ010000153.1:0-5914 GCA_964468675.1 uncultured Oscillospiraceae bacterium | reverse complement strand
TGCGGATAGTGAAGGTATGCGTGACTATAACGCATGGGCAGATCCGTGGTCAGCAGCTCTCGTTATGCAAGTTTTTGAGCTCCTCATTATTCCCTTTCAAATGGGTGCACCGGAAGTAGATAGAGCTAAATTTAAGGCTTTGCCACCATTACGTTTTCGTCAATGGCTAGAAGAAAAGCGCTTGCCTCATGTCAATGTATTGCCTGAAGGGTTAAAAACAGATGAAGATGCACAGCCCGTTATTGCCTTCTTGGATGAGAGCCGACAGTACATTCAATCGTTTAAGCATGTATCACTGAGTCACTGGGAGCCGCTATGGGGAGGCTTAGATGTTCCTATGTTTAAAGAGGATCTATTCAGTAAAACCATTCTCGTGACCAAAGCAGATCAAGAGATTGCCAATCGCTTATGGCATGTGGCTATCTTCGATCTTAATGCATGGCCAAAAGAAGAAGAGATTATAAAGGATGGATTAGCAGGTATAGAAGAGTCAAGGCGTCCATTATTCGCAAGCCCATTTCCAATTGATGATATAACGCGCATTGAAGCAGAGGATTTTGATCAAGGTGAATATATGGATGCATACTACACCTTAACGAAAAAGGAGTACAAGACCCCTTATCGCACAAGTCCTGTTGAGCTTGTTTTAAGCGGGGATAGTATTGGAGGCTATGCTAGAGGTGGAGGCGAAGGTTATGCCATCACAGGTATGAGAGCTGGTGAATGGTTGACGTATAGCGTAAAGGCAAGAGCTAGCTCAAGGCATAAGATTGCACTTCGTGTAAAAGGCTTTGACGTAGGCAGTCAAATTGAATGCAGCAATAAAGGAGAACGTGTAGTCTTCACAATAGGCGAACAGTCAAAAAAAGATGAGTGGCAAACTCTTGAATCAAAAGCCATATTGTTTCCTGAGGGATCAAGCGCTATAACCTTGACATTTATGACTGATGCGAAAGAAGCTCTTGTAAATTATATTCATGTGGAGAAAGAATAGAGATGGACCAAAGACTGAAAGTTGGAAAACTAGATCACTACCGTGTGGTGCCTGTCGAAGATGAAAATGGCATTCCTGCAAATCCATACGGTGGTACATGGCAGTGGGGTAAGGCCAGGTGGTAACAATGACGGCTTTAGCCTTTACTCACCACAGTTCCCAGAATGGATCCGTGAGATTACATTAAACGCCTATGAGCTCTTCGCTAATCCAGATCAAGCACACGTAATCGAGATATACCCTCCGTTCTACTACTATCATAATCAGGCTTTTGTTGACGCTACTAGTGGTATAGAAGGTGTAGATGCAATGTTTACACAGCTTATGACATCTGATAACTTTGAAGCTGATTGGAATGCATGGATTGCGTCGAAAGAAGCAGATGTGGCAGCAGCTCTAGAAGATTTAAACGCAAATGTTGATTCAGCATAGCTATTCGCTTTGCTTTTCAAAAGAGAAGATCCCTGTTGGTGCGAGGGCTGGCAGGGATCTTCTTATATGAAGAATTTTTACACAAAAAAGGGACCATCTATGTGACAGTCCCTTTTGCTGTTCAATTAAAATTGAATTAGATGTTGAAGCAACCGAAGCCTAAGTACTTGGCCTTATCGCCGAGCTCTTCTTCGATACGTAGGAGTTGGTTGTACTTTGCAACACGGTCTGAACGTGAAGGTGCACCAGTTTTGATCTGACCTGCGTTTAGAGCAACTGCGATGTCAGCAATGGTAACGTCTTCTGTTTCACCTGAACGGTGGGAGACGATGGATGTGAAACCAGCCTTAGCAGCTGTACCCATAGCATCAAATGTCTCTGTTAGAGTACCGATCTGGTTGACCTTGATTAAGATTGAGTTTGCAGCAGCGGTTTCGATACCACGTGCTAGACGCTCTGTGTTTGTAACAAAGAGGTCATCACCAACCAATTGGATGCGGTCGCCAAGACGCTTGGTGAGTTCTTGCCAGCCTTCCCAATCTTCTTCTGCAAGACCGTCTTCGATCGAGATAATCGGATACTTGTCACACATTTCTGCCCAGAAGTCGATGACTTCGTCTCTGGTCATGAACTTGTCTGACTTCCAGAAGTAGTACTCGCCCTCACGGCCGTGCTCTTTTGCTTCTTCGTAAAGCTCAGTCATGGCTGGGTCCATTGCGATATGGAAGTCTTCGCCTGGTTTGAAGCCTGCTGCTTCAATACCCTTTACGAGGTACTCAAGTGCTTGCTCATCAGAACTGAAGTTAGGTGCGAAACCACCTTCGTCACCAACACTGGTTGCATAGCCGTCCTTCTTCAAGACACCAGCTAAGGTGTGGAAGACGTCAGCACACCATTGGAGTGCTTCACTAAAGGACTTTGCGCCTGTTGGCATGATCATGAATTCTTGTAGGTTAACAGAGTTGTCTGCGTGCTTACCACCATTGATAACGTTCATCATTGGTGTTGGGAGTGTTGTTGCTTGGACGCCACCTAAGTATGCGAAAAGGCTAATGCCTAATGCATCTGCAGCAGCTTTGGCAACTGCCATGGATACGCCTAAGATAGCGTTGGCACCGAAAGTAGCCTTGTTTGGTGTACCGTCTAGTTCGATCATCTTGGTGTCGATACCGTATTGGTCGAATGCATCCCAGCCAATGAGTGCAGGTGCGATGTCTTCGTTAACGTGTCCGACTGCCTTCAAGACACCCTTACCACCGTAACGAGCTTTGTCACCGTCACGAAGCTCAACTGCTTCGAATGCACCAGTTGATGCACCGGAAGGAACAGCTGCTCTACCGAAAGCGCCACACTCGAGCCACACGTCAACTTCTACAGTTGGGTTACCACGTGAGTCCATAATTTCACGCGCCTTGATAGACGCTATGCTAGTTGTTTCCATAAAGTAATTACCTCCTGGGTATTGAGTTAAATAAATCATCGCTAACATTATACCAAAAAGATCTATTCCGTTCCATTGGACAGAGATCTTTTCAAATATACGGTAAAATGTACAAAAACATCGAGGAGGATCTCTATGGCTGAAACAGGTAGTATGAAATATTTCACGATCCGGGACTTGGAAAACTCACTCGGTCGCAAAAAATTGGCGCATTTCATCCGTGACAATGAAGCTGGCATTATGAAAGACATTGCTGAAATCGCGTATCAAGGGGCTTGGGATCCAGATCTGCGAGCTGTTTTTGTATCTGGCCCCACATCATCAGGCAAAACGACGTTTACCAATCGTTTAGCTGCTGCCTTTCATATGCATGGCAGACCGACTTGCTTGATCTCTTTAGATGACTACTATAGAGATGGTTTTGAAGCAGAATTTTACGATGGCAGGCCAGACTTTGAAAGCATTTACACTTTGGATATACCCCTATTCCTCGAGCAATTCGAAAGCCTTCGCTTGGGCAGGGAGACTTGGATTCCATCTTACAACTTTAAGACTGGTCGCCGTGAGTACCATGAGCATAAAAAGCTGCGCATGCCACCTAGAGCCATCTTACTCATTGAAGGCTTGCATGGATTGAACGAAGACATTATTGGTCGTTTGAACCACGATGAATTAATTGGTGTACTGATTATGCCTTGGGCAGGCATTGCAAGCGATAGGAAGCTCTTAGGACCTAGAGACATCAGGATATTTAGAAGAATGTCTAGAGACGTCTTACACAGAGGTACATCGGCGGTTGCAACCCTTGACTATTGGCCCATGATCGATCGAACAGAAGCTATTTTCTTTCCAGATTACTTAGCCAGAGCAGACTATTTTGTGGATTCAGCCTTGGCTTACGAATTCATGGTGATACCACATCTGGCAGTAGGTCAATTAGAAAAGGACTTGGAGCTATTAAAGAATCCTGACGTGAAGATGAGTCAATTCGGTTTCTTACATGGCGATAGCCTTGTGGACCATGAGTTGACCATTCGTGAAGCTGAACGTTTACTGATTGCAGCACAGACCTTGCCTGTAATATCCCCAGATAACATACCTGAAAATTCAATTTTGAATGAATTTATCCACTAAAGCTTGTAACCAAATGTACAGGTGCAAGGTACAATAAACTGTATAATAACTTTATCTTAAAAAGATGGAGGAGATGGCGATGGCAGTAGAGATAACCGATGCGAATTTCGACAACATAATAATGAAGAGTGACATGCCGGTTGTACTCGACTTCTGGGCAACATGGTGCAGGCCTTGTCAACTGATCGGTGCTTCGATCGAGAAACTAGCGGAGGCGTATCGTGGTAAGATTCTTGTCGGCAAGATCAATGTCGATACAGAACCTGAACTCACGCAACGCTTTAGGATCTCTAGTATTCCATCTGTGTATATCATGCAAGACGGTGTGGTCGTAGAACGCATGGTAGGTGCAATGCCTTATAGTGAGCTGCAGAAGACATTAGAAGTGTATATGGATCAAAAAAGCTAACCTCGTTTAGCAATACGCAAGAAGAGATTAGCATGAAACTTATCATATGCATGGCCCTCTAAACCGAATAATCGGTACGGAGGGCTTTTTCTTGTGGTAAATTGAAGATAAGTCCTGATGTGTGAGGTATTGATATGAGAACTGTAGGTAGACAAGAACAAGTTTTATTGGATCAACTGGCAGTAGAGAAGCTAGGCTTAAGCACACTCCTCTTGATGGAACATGCAGCATTGGCTTTGGTCGAGGCCATACAAGACTTAGACGTACGTTCCGTTAGCTTTTTATGCGGCAAGGGAATGAATGGTGGAGATGCGTATGCGGCTGCAAGGTTACTTTATGGGCACGTAGACGAGATTCGTTTGTATGAAGGCAGTGATGTAAATGCAAATGAAGATCTATTAGCTGATGATACGAGATTGAACCGTAATAGCTGTATCGCGCTTGGTCTAACCCCCTTAGCATTTGAAATGTTTTACTTGAATGACGGCGATCTCGTAGTCGATGCACTATATGGGACGGGATTTCAAATTGAGCGTGGCATGCCAGAAGAAATCTTAGCAGTGCTAAATCTTGTCAAGGAAGCAAGGTCAAATGGAGCCGTTAAGATACTCGCTGTTGATCTACCTTCAGGTGTTGATGCGAATAACGGATCGGTTCATGAAGCTACATTAATAGCTGATACAACAGTTAGCTTTATTTACCCTAAGACAGGCATTATGACTTATCCCGGTAGAAAATATGCAGGCAAGATCATCGTAGACTCAATAGGTCTTCCAGCTCCCTGGTTAGATCAGGTATGGCTAGGAGACGTCTTAGGTACATATGGATACAAGCCAGCACAAAGTATTGATGAAGAAGTGATAAAGAGCCGCATGCAAGATCGCCAAATAGATAGCCATAAGGGGATAAATGGCAGTGTCACCATCTTAGCGGGTAGCAAAGGTATGGCAGGAGCGGCTATTTTATCGACCAGGGCTGCGATCAAGGCAGGTGGAGGTCTAGTACGAATTGTCTTACCAGAGGCATTAGAAGGACATGCGATCCACGCTGTACCCAGCGCTTTAATAGCAACGCTTGAAGGTGATCTAGATAGGCAATTGCATCAATGGAGTCAATTGCTTCAAGATCAAGACGCAATAGCCATAGGTCCTGGTTTAGGACAAACATCTTTAGAGGTCCATAAAGCCTTGATCTTCTACGCCATAGAACACGCAAAAAGGCTGGTCCTAGATGCCGATGCGCTAAACATTTTAAGCCATGATGCGATTGAAGATGAGGCAAGGCAATTGCTTTTATTGCGCAAAGAAAAAGGCATGGAATGTCCCGTTCTAACCCCTCATCCTGGTGAGGCAAAGCGCTTACTTAAAGAAAATCCTGATTTGGTGACTAAAGATCGCTTGGCAGCAAGCCTAGCTTTACAAGAGAAGTGGTCATCCGTCATTGTCCTAAAAGGAGCAGGAACAGTTGTTAAGCTACCCTCTAGCGTATGGATCAATACAAGTGG
>CAYXVJ010000152.1:0-5920 GCA_964468675.1 uncultured Oscillospiraceae bacterium | reverse complement strand
AGGAATCACTAGCTCCATAGAGCCATACGAGGTTGTGGATGCATCACTACTCTTCTCTGGCGTTGACTATGACTTCACGTCCATCTATGTATTGACTTACAGCAGTATTAGGAGTGGGAACAATGGTAAATTTACGGGTTTAAAGATGAGTCTTAAAGCCTATATTGAAGATCCTAAATTCGAGGATTGCAAATTAGAGATCATTGATGAGACCTATGGTTACAATCAGACGAAGCTGGCAGGTTTTATGAATCACGAACAAAAGATTTCAGAATTCTTTCTTGAGATCTACCACCATGGGGATATGGAATACATTGTAGCGGATAGATAAGCTTACTCTTGTTCTACGATCTCTTCTACCCTATCTTCTTTTGTCTTTTGCTTACGGTCCAAACGGATGATAGCGATTACGGTAGATAAGAAGATCAAGCCATGGGTTAAGCCCATGGTATAAGATCTCGTCATGATGTCGTAGACAATCCAAGACAAGGAATTGATGCAGATAATCAAGCGGTATTTGCTAGACTCCAATTGGACTACAGCCAAGGCAAAGCATATGGCTGCAACCCAAGAGAGAATATCGTAGATATTCTGGTAAGCAACAAATACAGCAATGGAATATAAAAGCATAAAGATGTAATTTAAGCGCTTCGGGAAGCGCCTTCCATCTTTAGAGTAATAGAATATCCAAAGCGATTGGACGATAGCGATCAAGCAAATCCAGGCTCCAGACATCTCACCTAAGAGCCAATAGTTTGTAACGGTTAAAGCGTTCGTAACTACACCCATCAATAAGATGCTCTTCATCTCTTTTAGTTGAACAGCGATAATTGCTAAAATAGCCGTAATAAAACCTGCAATCTGTGCAAGAATAAAATTCGTCTCGTAGGACTGCAATAATTCCATCATAGCCATAACACACTCCATCTATTAGCATCTAAAGTAAGAAGATATTTAAGTTACATATCCAATGAAGTATATCCATCAAAGCGGATCTAGTAAAGTAGTGATGTCTACACGTCTAACGCTTGTATCTGTTTTTATGTCCCCATAAAAAGCAAAAACCCGCACTAGGATAAATCCCTGCAGGCTTGCTCTATGGTTATGCTTTAGTTGTGTATCTTCAATCAATATTAAGCATCAAAAATGCTAATACGAATTGAGTCTTATTACTCTTTAACGCCACCGATCATGACACCCTTTTGGAAGTACTTTTGAATGAAGGGGTAGACACAGAGTACGGGAATCGTTGCAACCATGATTGTTGCATACTTGATGGATTCAGCAATCGCTTCTGTATCACCAGTACCTGTACCAGTCGTCATGTCTTGAGTCATGTTCTGGAGCAAGATCTCACGCAAGATAACTTGTAGTGGATACATGCTTCTGTCTCTTAGAATAACGGATGCCCAGAACCAACCATTCCAAACACCAACACCGTAGTATAAGACCATAACTGAAATAACGGCCTTTGATAGCGGCATGACGATCTGAAGCATGGTTCTCATATGGCCTGCACCATCCATGTAAGCAGCTTCCAATAAGCTTTCTGGAATGCTTGAAAATGATGTACGCATGATGATGAGGTTGTAGGTACTGATAACGAAAGGAATAATCAATCCCCAGTGGTTACCGACCAATCCTAATTGCTGCATGTTCAAGAAGAATGGGATCATACCACCGCTGAAGAACATGGTGAATGCAATTAAAAGGTTGAAGAGTGGGTTCCACATGACATTCTTACGTGACAAGCAATATGCACCAATTGAAGTCATGATGATACTCAAGGACACGTTGATGACTAAAATCTTTAATGTATTGCCATAACCTTGGAAGATCATGGGGTTCTTGAACACTCTTGTATATGCATTTAAATTGAAGCCAAGTGGTCTAAACAATAAACCACTGTGCTGCATCAATAAGTTACTATTACTGACTGAAGCAAAGGCAACATACAAGATTGGATATAAACAAATGAGTGCTAAGAAGGTTAATAGCGCGTAGTTTAAGAATGTAAATATCTTATCCCCTAGGGATGTTTTAATAATATTCGTATTCATCTGTATCTCCTTACCACAAACTTGTTTCGCTAACTTTACGACTGATCGCATTAGCAAAAATAACTAGTACAAAGTTGATTGCAGAGTTGAATAGTCCAACTGCTGTTGAGAAGCTCCAGCTTGCTTCCAAAATACCAACTCGGTATACGTAAGACGAAACAACGTCGGCTGTACTGAGAACTGCGTCATTGTACATTAGAATGGTCTTCTCATAACCGACGGACATCAAAGATCCGATACGGAGAATCAGCATGATCACGATCGTGGGCATGATGCCTGGAATCGTGATGTATCTCATTAATTTCCAACGGCCAGCACCATCGATACGTGCACTCTCATAAAGAGATGGATCAACACCCGATAGAGCGGCTAAGAAGATAATGGAGTTCCAGCCTATACTCTGCCATATGCCTGAGCCGACATATAAAGGTCTATAATTTCCTGGATCCATTAGAAGTGGTGAACGTTCGCCACCAAAGAATTCAATGATGTCATTGAATAAGCCATTGGACGCTGCAAACTGCTTAACCATACCTACGATAACGATCAAAGAAATAAAGTGTGGTAAGTAAGTGATTGTTTGTACTGTTCTCTTAAATTTTTGAGCTTTCACTTCGTTTAGCAGCAATGCTAATAAGATTGGTGCTGGGAAACCGAAGATCAAATCATAAAAACTGATCAAGAATGTATTACGGATTAGACGTATAGCATAAGGGCCTTCAAAGAAACGACGGAAGTGTTTTAACCCAACCCATTTGCTACCCATTATGCCATCAGCTGGTCTAAAATCTTGGAATGCGATTAGCGCTCCATACATTGGTTTGTAATGGAACAAAAAATAGAAAAGCAAAACGATTGAAACGAGTATGTACAATGAATAGTTTCGTCTCATATCTCGCTTAAAACGTAAAGAAAATGGTTCTGCTTTAACCATACTCTTGTTTCTTGCCATTTTGATACCCTCCACTATGATGATCCTTAAATTGGTGAAACAGAGCCACTAGCTTGTGTTAGCGGCTCTGTTCTTGGACCACCGATTCACTATTTAAGCAACTTATCTATTGTTATAACGCTCGATAGCTGCTTCTTGAATTGCGATTGCTCTTGCAATGTCGTACTTCTCAATTTGCTCACGGAATGCATCGAAGTTCTCTAGAGGCTCGTTGCCTAAGATGAATGCAAGTGTCATTTCGTTACGATATGTTTGGATATCGTTCATGATCGTTGCAAGCTCTGCACTCTCATCAGATGTTGGTGTGATGTTAGGCAGTCTGCGTCCGTCCATACCATGGTCAGACCATAGTCCTGGAGCATTCTTTTGTGACTCAGTTGCAAAGTATTGATCTTGATACTGTAAGGATTGGATGAATGGACCATTGTATGCAGCACGGATGTGTGCACCCATTGCTTGGCCAATTGGCCATCCTTCAGGATTGTTCAAGATTTCATCTGTGTAGATGTACTTGTCACCTTCTTGGTTATAAGAAACGCCTTCTGTACCGAAGTTGTTTAATGCATAACCTTCTTCTGTGTAACCGAAGTTCAAGAATTTAGCGGCGAGCTCAACATCTTCAGCTGAAGTTGTGATAGCTGCAGCACCTTGACCAGCGTAACGATGCTCGAGGTAACCGAATTCACTCTTTGAACCATCGACTGTAACGTAGCCGATAGGTACTAACATAAATTCTTCGTCTGTAGCTTGACCAGCTAAGTTCCAAGCACCCATACCACTACCGTTCCAGCCAACAGTCATACCTGTTGCACCAGTTGTGATCTTGGAGTCAAGTTGGGCACGGTCAACGGTTGCAAAGTCTTGGTCTAAGAGACCTTCTTTGTACCATCTGTTCATGGTCTCAAGATAGAAAAGATATTCATCTTGTAATGGACCATATTCAACGGCACCATCTTCGCTCAATTGGAAACCAGATGATGTACCACTTGAGAAGAGAATGTTGTTATTTGTTGAGAATTCTAAGCTGTAAGGTGCAGTGGCGCCCTTTTCATCTTTGAATGCAAGCAACATTGCTTCTAACTCTTCAAAGGTCTTTGGAATTTCTAAGCCTAAGTCCTCTAACCAGTCACCACGAACCATTGGGCCGTAGCTAGCTGCCATTGCGTTGTCTTCACGAATGAATGGGAAGGCGTAGTAGTTACCTTCGTCAGTACGGATTTGCTTATCGTCTTCTGGGTTTGCATTGAGATAGTTATTTAAATCTGGTGCATGCTCATCGAATATGTCATTCAATTTAAGAATAATACCATCATCAATTGCCTTTTGTGGGCCACCTGGATAAACAGCCAACCAGTTATATTCCATGATATCAGGGAAATCTTGGGTTAGTGTCATCGCTGTAATTTGATCTTGTGCTTGACCTGCTAGTGGGTGTTCATACTCAACTGTGACACCAGTCAAGCGCATGAGCTCTTTTGCGTAAGGTGTTTCACCTAAGTCTACAAAGTTAGCTGCTACGTTACTATTCAAGTCCAACCAATAAGTAAGGGTTCCGCCACCTGGAATTGGGTATGCAAGCTCCTCACCAGCTGGTTCTGTACCATCAGAATCACCTGAATCATCAGATGCTTTTGTGGTATCGTCCTTCTTGTCTGTTTCATCTCCGTTGGATCCACCACATGCAGCCAATGCACCAGCTAGTAGTACAGAAGCAATGCCGAGTGACAACATTTGCACAAAAGTCTTTTTACGAAATGCCATTTTTTCTCCTCCTAAACTTTAGAACTTTAGGCCTCATGTCCAAGGTCGAGGCCAGCTCTTCTAGTTCGAAGTGTAACACTTCCACTAAAAGATGCAATCTGCTTTTTGGCGCACCCGTTGCAAACGATGGTCAAAATCAACAATCAAGGCCAATTTCGAATAAACAAAACCTAAAATGGATGCTCAAAAGATGAAATGGACGGGTAAAAATCAACAATTTCTCGATAATTTGGAATTCATACGCTATAATACTGCTAGCAATAAGCAACTAAAGCGTTTCGGTATAGGAGAAGGCTAGATGAGGAAATTTAAACAACAATTGAAATCACCAGTGGTTATACGTTGGTTCTTCTCATACCTTTTTATTTTATTACTAAGTATTATAGCAGGCTTCACTTCTTCCTTCTATGCACGAAACATCAGTTTTAAACAAGCAGATCAGATCCAGCGAGGGTTAATGGCACAAGTGCAAATGGACATTGATTCCACAACCCAGTCTACATATAACTTATTGCACAGAATGACCTTTAATAAGAACATATCTAGGGTCAGTGCCGACATAGACAATCAAGATCGCTACAGCATTTATCTAGCAACATCGGATATTAATACCTATCTATATGAAAATAATAGTATTGCGTCTATTTTTTTGTTTGATCCAGACTCTAAAATGATCTTAGATGCGAAATATTTCTATTCTTTATATTTTGAGCATCTAGTAGACGATTACGAAAGCTTTGAAGAGAAGATCTCGGCTGATCAATACCGTAATGAGCTGTACCTCGAAACCAATCGAGGTACGCCTTTAATTGCGTTCACCCAAAAGATTATTCCAACAGGTACATCAAAAGAACTGTTGGCTACCATCATCTTAAACCCAGATTACCTCATCAATAGAATGGAGTATTTACGTTGGGATGACAGTATCTCCATTGCTATACAGTTTGAAAACGAAGACATCATCGCACAAACTGGTCCAGTTGAATTTAGTGAAGCCATCAACATAGACGCCATAGATAACAATCAGGTGATTTTAGAGACGATCGACGGTAATGAATATGGTGTTTTCGTCACCCACTCAAACTCAACATCTTGGAACTATATCATGTATGTACCTACTGATTTAATGTATCAAGGTGTCGACCGT
>CAYXVJ010000151.1:0-5960 GCA_964468675.1 uncultured Oscillospiraceae bacterium | reverse complement strand
AAATAACAGGTGATGCTAGGCTGGTAATGAAGTTATTGCAGAGGTCAATATCTCCTCTTTCTTCATCGGATATCAGAGAGTGCACAGGTTTATCCAAGCATTTTTTAATGAAAGCTATAAACGAACTACTCGAAACTGAACTAATTTATAGAGATGATACTGACTCATCTATTAAATATGCTTTGAAGCAATCTTCTCAGAAGTAAATGGCATAATTACAATGTTAGGTTTATTTGAGTATTGAGATAGTTCTCTTGTATTTAATCGTCAGAAAATCGGCAAAAATCAGCAGATAATCACTAGAAAAATTTGGCATACATTTATTTAATAGTGCTTATATTGGATGCAACCTCAGTTCATCTTAATAGGTATTTAGGGTACTGGAGGTGAATAGTATGTACAAGACCATTCGTCAGTTATTATCAGTATGCCTTGGAACCGTTTTAGCCATAACTTTAGGATTCTCATCTAACATCGTGGCTAAACAAGAAACAGACGCTTTTTTTCCTAACGGGCCACCGCCTGACTATCTGGATCAATCAGAAGCGTTAGATGCTCATGAAATTCTCATGGCCCATTTTATGTCACTTGGTTTAATGGATGAGTTTGGCAATACAAGTTACCCAGATGATCTTAGTGGACTCTATCTAGATGGGCAGACACTTGTCGTCGTAACAATTCCAGGAGCAAGTGACTACTCTAAGATTATTCCCAGTCACTATCCTGTTAGGTATGAAACGGCAAGTTATAGCTATAACGCACTTAGAAGGTCAATGGAGTTATTACGAGAAATAGGTGGCCAGTGGATTTCAATGGGTGTCTATGAAAGTGAGAATTCCATTTTTATTGACTACAACGAAGAGCTTATTAGTAGCAGTAGAAGAGATTTGTGGTCAAATGAAGATCCTAGCGATTACCATCTTTTTGCGAAGCTTTACCCAGAGTATGGCTTAGATGTCTCTAAGATGGATGAGGTCTTAAAAGATCACCCAGATGGTATAAAGCTGTCTTTCAATCCACCTTATATGTCTGCAATTGGCTATGAAGCAAAAGAGGATATTCTTTTCATTGAAGGAGATGACTCCAGCATAGAAGAGTCTATTGCTACATTGTTAGACAGACCAGATCTAAATGAAACGCTTCCATCTCTATTTGAAGTGGTAGCACTACCATACTAGTTATTTGTTCTTCCGCTTCTTCTTTAAAGCTTGTTTTCGTTCTAGCTTTTTAGATAGCTTTGGTTCATCCTTCTTTAGCTTCGGTCTTTGTTCACTAGTCTTCATGGCTGAGAAGACATAGTAGCCATCGATCTCATCGACTCGGACTGAACCAAAGACAGCCTTAATCTTATTCTTATACCAATCAAGGCGCTTAGTGACCATCAGTAGTTTCCCACCGACTACTAGATGTTTGTAAGCGCCTTCTATTATGCGCTTAGGTACACTAAAGTCTGTGTGGTAAGGTGGATTGCTTAAAACCCAGTTGAAGTCCTTTTTAGTGATGCCATCGAAGGCATCACTTTGAATAATCTCTAAGTGTTCAAAACCGTTTAATCTTGCAGACTCTTTAGATGTTCGTACAGCAAGTGGATCTACATCCGTCATGAGTACATGGTCTTCACCTACGATCTTGGCAGCATAGATGCCAACGACACCGCTACCGCAACCAATATCTAAGAGATATTCGCCTTCTTTCAAGTCAAGCTTAGAGAGCATGGCAAGTGTACCTTTGTCCACCTTATCAGGTGAGAATATTTTAGGATCAAAGCTTAGGTGGATCTCTTGTCCATATACGTTAAACATCAATTCTCAAGTAACTCCAAGATATCTCCACGGATGGCCTCTGGTTCAGTTTGTGGACCAAAGCGTTTGACTACTTGTCCTTTGCGGTCAACTAAGAACTTCGTAAAGTTCCATTTAATTGTACTACCTAATAGACCACCTTGTTCCTTCTTTAAATGTTTGAAGAGGGGAGAAGTGTTATTACCGTTCACATCAATCTTGGCGAAACGCTCGAACGTTGTTTGGTAGTTCAAGTCACAAAACTCATTGATCTCATCTGAATCACCAGGTGCTTGATTCCCAAACTGATTACATGGGAAATCAAGAACTTCAAAGCCTTGGCTCTTTAGTTCATCGTAGAGTGCTTGTAAGCCTTTGTATTGCGGCGTGAAGCCACAACCTGTCGCTGTGTTCACGATGAGTAGTACTTGCCCTTTGTATTGTTCCAGTGTTGTTTTAGAACCGTCTTGTTTCTCAAGTTCAATTTGATAGATGCTCATAAAATAGCCTCCTGTCTTACTACCTGATTATACGCTGAATTTGGAATATGTGAATGTGACTAATGCATTTACGAATCTAATCGATAAATATAGTACGGTTGTCATCTTGTAATCTCCTGTGTAATTGATAAAATTATAACTGATCAGGAAAGATCAATTCTTGAAAACACAAAAGCAAACGCTGAACGCTATAGATCAATGGGAGGATCAAAATGAGTAAAGCAACAAATAAACAAGATGTTAAGACAATTGAAGTCGATGTTGAAACAACAGTCGATAACGAAGTCGATCTCCTAGCCGAAAAAGGAGTACAAGCCTTAAAAGATTTCTTGACCTTGGATCAAGAACAAGTCGATAAGATTATCCACGCCATGGCCATGGTCGGTATGGATCACTACTATGAGCTAGCAGAAGCGGCCGTAAAAGAGACAGGTCGTGGTGTCTTAGAAGATAAAGTCATCAAGAACATGTTCTCAAGCGAATACATCTACCATGACATTAAAGAGCATCAATCTGTTGGTGTCATTGAAGAGAATAAACTAGAAGGCTATGTTGAAGTTGCAGAACCAGTTGGTGTAGTAGCAGGTATCACACCAGTCACTAACCCAACATCAACCACACTCTTCAAAGCGATCATCTGCATGAAGACACGTAACCCTATCATCTTCGCCTTCCACCCATCTGCCCAAGAGAGTTCTGCCTTAGCAGCAAGACTTGTTTATGAAGCGGCCCTTAAAGCTGGTGCACCAAAGAACTGTATCCAGTGGATTGAGCGTCCAGCATTAAGTAAGACAAATGAATTGATGAACCATCAAGACATAGCCTTAATCCTCGCCACTGGTGGTGCAGGTATGGTTAAGTCAGCATACTCAGCTGGTAAGCCTGCCTTAGGTGTAGGTCCTGGTAACGTACCTTGCTACGTAAACGAAAACGTAGACTTGAAGCGTGCATGTAACGATCTCGTTGTCTCAAAGACATTCGACAACGGCATGATCTGTGCATCCGAGCAAGCCGTCATCGTTGATGAAACAATTGCAGATGCCTTTGAAGCTGAAATGACACGTCTTGGTTGCTACTTCGTACCTCAAAAAGATATCGAAAAACTAACAAAATATGTCATCAATTTAGAAAAGCTTGCCGTTAACCCTGCCATCGTAGGCCAGTCTGCTAAGTGGATTGCTGACAATGCGGGTATCGATTGCCCAGATGGTGCCAAGATCCTAATCGCAGCACTTCCTGAGCCATCAACAAAATATCCGTTGTCACTTGAGAAGTTAAGCCCAGTCTTAGCCTACTTCCGTGCTTCAGGTCCAGAGCAAGGTATTGCCTATGCTCGTAAGATGTTAGAACTAGGTGGTATGGGTCACTCAGCTGTTATCCATTCAGATGACACGGATCTATGTACTGCATTCGGTAAGGCCCTACCTGTTGGCCGCATCATTGCCAATGCACCATCTTCTCAAGGAGCGATCGGTGACATCTACAATGCGAATAACCCGTCCCTTACACTAGGTTGTGGTTCTTACGGTCACAACTCGACGACCGCAAACGTATCGTCAGTCAACTTAATCAATAAGAAACGTACATACTTCAGGAGAAACAATATGCAGTGGATGAAGTTGCCGCCTAAGATCTACTTCGAGCGCGGATCAATTAGCTACTTAGAGGATATGCCAAACATCACCCGTGCCTTCATCGTCACGGACCCAACCATGGTAGACCTAGGTTATGTCTCTCGCATCTTGTACTACCTACGTAAGCGTAAAGACTATGTCCACTCTGAGATCTTCGCAGACGTCGAGCCAGATCCATCTGTTGAGACCATCCATCGCGGTGTTGCAGCCATGGCTAGATTCAAACCAGACGTCATCATCGCACTCGGTGGTGGATCTGCAATGGACGCAGCCAAAGGTATGTGGCTCTTCTACGAGCATCCAGACACCAACTTCGACTCACTTCGTTTGAAGTTTATGGATATCCGTAAGCGTACCTACCACTATCCAAACCTAGGTGCTAAGGCTCAGATGGTTTGTATCCCTACCACCAGTGGTACAGGTTCAGAAGTCACCTCCTTCTCCGTCATCACGGACAAAGAGAATGGAAACATCAAGTATCCATTAGCAGACTACGAACTCACACCAGATGTCGCCATCATTGACTCACAGTTTACAGATACGATGCCAAGAAGTATTGTTGCCGATACAGGCCTTGATGTCTTGACACACGCGATTGAAGCTTATGTTTCAGTCATGGCATCAGACTACACCGATGGTTTAGCCTTACAAGCCATCAGCATGGTCTTTGAAAACCTAGTGCGCAGCTACAACAATCCTGAGGATAGGATTGCACGTGAGAAGATGCATAACGCATCCGCGATCGCCGGTATGGCCTTCACGAACGCCTTCTTAGGCATCAACCACTCGCTTGCCCATAAGCTTGGTGCAAAGTTCGGTATCGCCCATGGACGTGCGAACGCCCTCTTGATGCCAAATGTTGTCCGCTACAATGCGACTATGCCAACTAAGTTTGCCATCTGGCCGAAGTACACACACTTTAATGCAGATGAGCGTTATGCAACGATTGCTCGCTATCTAAACCTTGGTGGCAACACCGTTGAAGAGCAAGTGGAAGCATTGGCTAAGGGGATCGAGAAACTGCGTGCAGACGTAGGCGTACCAGCCAACATCCGTGAGTGTGAACTAGGTATCACGAAAGAAGAATATGAAGCCGAGTTAGCAGAGCTATCACGTCATGCCTTCGAAGACCAATGTACCAATGCAAACCCAAGGTACCCACTCGTGAGTGAACTAGAGCAAATCTACCGCTCCATCTGGTAAAAATAGCCTGATCTTAGCTAAGCTTAGCTGAGAACAATAATTGTCCTTCCATGAGAAGAGAGCAGCTAGAAGCGTTAAACTTCCAGCTGCTCTCTTATTTTTGTCTTGATCTGTATTTTAGATGCTTATGCATGCGACAAGGAATGGCTTTGACCTCAAACTATATATATGGGTTATAGGGGGAATACTGATGAAAGGGTTATTGAGTAATGCCATAAAAATACTGCTGGTGATGTTTACCTTATTTGCTGTCACATCTTGTCAATTACTAGCGCCGGGGGGAACGGTTAGCAGCATCCATGAAGAGACAGTTGTTGTGACAACTAAGGGGAATAGTGACGGTGAGACTAATACACAATCTACAGACACAGTCGAGTCATCTAGTGATGGTGTAGGTAGTGAAGAGACCACATTAGAGGAGACTGAGGGGAGTACAGCAAGTCCAACTGCATCTTTAGAAGGATTAAGCTTTGTCGTGGAGCGTGTTTTTCCAGAATTTGAGGTCACCGCACCATTGTTTCTTACTTACGCTCCTGGCGTCCTTACAGCAGATCAAGTATATATAGTTTCACAAACAGGTTTAGTACATATCTTGAGCGTCTTTAGTGATGGCAGTGATGTAAGTGTGTTTCTAGACATTTCAGATCGTGTGGAGAGTAGAGGATCTGAACAAGGTTTATTGGGCCTTGCCTTTCATCCAAACTTTCCAAATACTCCAGATGTTTTCGTGAACTATACAGATGGAGAGAGTACTGTTATTTCGAAGTTTACTTCAACAGATGGTTTGACAGCAGATGCTTCTAGTGAAGAAGTGATACTATCCTTTGAACAACCATATTCAA
>CAYXVJ010000150.1:2153-6112 GCA_964468675.1 uncultured Oscillospiraceae bacterium | reverse complement strand
ACAATTCCTAGACCAGATCGCAAACGATCTGAAGAAAAATAATAGAAGAAATATAGATTACGAAATAAACGAATTGGCTGAATGTGTCGTCAATGTCTCCGGTCGCCTGACCTTAGCAGACGCAGCGATCCGCCAACCTTACTTCTCGGGCATCATCATCAAGGATGGTGAGATGGCAGCCATTACTTTAGGTCGTGGTTGTGCCTACCTCTACCGTGATGAAGCCTTATACCCACTCACTCAAGATGAATTCCAATTGGAAGCAGTGGATGCTAACGGACACAAAGTGTCTAATATGAATGACTTTGCTGCAGGTATTGCAGGAACCATTCGTTATTCGAACATTGCCCAGTTGAAGCAAGACGACTGCATCATCATGTGTAATAAAGAAGTGATGGAGGCCATCGGTCAAAACCAGATGCTCAGTATCTTAGATGCTGCTGAAGATCAATGTGAAGCGGCAGGTATGGTTATGGATATTGCAGCTAGCGAAAATCCACATATCTCCATGCAGTTCATGATCGGCTTTGTCGAAGATATTGTTACCGTAGATCGCTTAGGCAGAGGTACACTTGCCAAGGGGTTTACCACAAGAACAACAGATCGCACCGGTAATAAAAATACGGCTGCGCTCTTTTCAGCATTTGACGATCCTTATAAACCATCCCCAGAACCTTCTATGCCAGCTAAAGCAAGTATTGAAGACGATTTGGCCGATACGAAGCCAGCTGTTTTCACAAATGATGTAAGCAGTGCAGATACTCAATTGTTCCATAATTTTGGACAAGAAGAACAGGCTTTAGAAACATTTGAAGCAAGTTACAACGACTTTGAGCAATTTGAGGAAGTAAGTCCAGAGGCACAGGACTATCAAGGCTTTGGCCAAGACGATCAAGTGTTCCCAGCTGCTCCAATCTATGCCGTTGACCAAGATGACGACTATGTCGATCAACCACAAGACTTTGACGATGCTGCTTGGGATGGAGGAGCAAGCGTCACTTTTGCTGACCGTTTCAATGATGACGATGATAATAAGAAAAAGCTAGCCGTCGTTGCTTTGGCTGCAGTCGCTATTATTTTGCTCTTTTTTATTGTGCATAGTTTGGTGACTGGTGACGAAAGTAAAGAGACAACGAATCCACCAGAGCAAACACCTGTGATGACGACCATAGATACAACAAAAACGCCTCAAGAAACACCGTCTGATGCACCTCTAGAAACCCCCTCACAAAGCATAAGTGAAACACCTGTAGAGACACCTGTTGAGACGACTTTGGCACCTACCGATCCACCAACGGATCCACCGACTGATGCCCCAACAGATCCGCCAACGGATGCACCAACCAATCCGCCAACGGACCCACCAACTGACGCACCAACCAATCCGCCAACGGATCCACCAACAGATCCTCCTACAGATCCTGTTCCAACGATCCCAGCAACTTATGAAGTGCAAGAAGGTGACTTGCTATATAGCATTGCTGAACGATTCTATGGTGATGCAAGCTACGTCAACGCCATCGCTGAGCACAATAACTTGATAATTGATGCCAACGGCGGTGTCAATATCCAGGTAGGCCAGGTACTGAATCTGCCACCTGCAAACTAAGTAAAAGCTAGAATAAAGCAGTAAAAAACCGACGTCTCAATTTATTTTGAATCGTCGGTTTTTTAATTCTTAAGCTTTTATTTCTTTTGACTTAGGCTTCACAGGATATTTATTCTATGTTATCGAAACGGTGTAAGTCCTCTGCTAAGAGTTCCAAAGTGACATCTTTTAAATCTTTGGCATTAAATGACATGGTCTTGGCTGAGCCAATATAGACATCTGTCATTTTTTCTCTGTCGTACATCTCTTGTTCCATACGTGGGTAATTTTCAGAAATAGCACCGATGTGGCGGTTTTGAGGCGTTGCATGGACTGTGCCATCGTAATCGATGGAGAAGAGCTCGTGGGCAAGCGGTTCTAAACGCTTTGGTACATCTACAATTTCTTCGATACAGTGAACGAGTGTATTTCTAGCATAATTCACTCCAATTAAGAGCACATGTGCCTCACGCCTTAATAGATCACCGTAGTTGGAATCAGGGTGACAAGGAGTAGGGAAGACTTCTTGACCTTGGACGAACTGCTCTGCTTCTTTACCGAAAGCTGCAACCGAGTGGGTTGGGTGGACACCACGGTATACATTGTCTCTTTTTCTAAAGAGATCAGGTAGGATACCGATACAAGAGGGGGTTTCCTTTACGTTATAGTAAGGTTGCTTTAAGTGTACATCTGCCCAAGTATGGGTAGGCATAACAAGTAAGCCATCTTTCATGTATTCCATTAAGGCATCAACGAGTGTATCGCCACCGCCTTCGATATCACCAACTGACTTTAAAGAGATATGTAGCCAAAGTGTACCTTTGGGATCTACACCCGCTCTAGCCAAATCCTCCATCAGTGATTCTTTTGTGTGCTGTTTTTGCTGCATTGCTATTACCTTTCTTCTAACCCAGTGTGTAGGGATTTATTTTAATGATGCGCATGAGTCCTTGGTGGAAGACTGTTTCGCCTAAACCAATGAGGACATCAAGATTGATATCAGGATACCTTAGGATCTCAAGCTCGCCAATGATTATATACTCAACGTTCAAATCGCGCAGGACATTTAAGGCTCTTTGTTCATCTGACCAGGTATAGATAGCCTTTACGTCTTGTTGTTTAGGGTAGACAATCTCTTGGAATGCATTCGGTGTATCTTTAGACGTGCGCCAGAGCCATTGGTGTGTCTCCCAACCAAAGACTGTAGGTAATCCTGTGTAAGCAGAGATGCGGTTTAAATGTGTGTAAGAGAGCCCTGCTGCTTCTAGAATAGTCGGTTGACCAGTAACATGTTCGTTAAACCATTGTATAGCCGCATAGTCGACTGAAAGGTCGTATTGCTCTGTCTCGCCACCTACATTACCACTAGCAGCTACAGCGTCTGCCATCCACGTTGTTCCATCCAAGCCTTGCCACTCTGAGACTTTAGGATTCGGTACCCAGCCCGGCGTTGCCACAAATGGATAGTATGAAGGCATCAAGCTTAAGGGCAGGATAATGGCAAGTGCCAAAGCTACTGAGACCAGGTCTACTGTTTTATTTTTCTTTCGTCTTTTTTGGAAGACTAGGTTTAGTACGCTTGGTATAGCAATGCCTAGCAGCAAACTTAATATAATGAAGGCTTGATACGTGAATTTAAACATCGTGTTTGCTCTAGCGTAGTTTGCTTCATAAATGTCTTTTACGTAGATCACTTCAGGAGCTAGAATTAAGCCGATACCAGATATACTTAAGATTAAAACTAAGGCTTTTCCATCTAAGCGCTCCAGTATTGATTTAGAGTCTAGCTTGTTTTCGCGTCTGCTATGGATCAAGAAGAACATGGACAAGATGACTGCAACTAGAACATGTGGCCCCCAGAGAATTAATAGTTGTTGTATAGTGGACTGATTTGTGGTCAGCTTAATCGTCTTTGAGATTGCTTCAAATCCTAAGTTGAAGGGGAAGCTAAAAAGATGTGCTAAAAAGAAGATAGAGGCAATTTGTAGGCCTGTTCTAGACCAAGCATTCTTTTGGTAACGGAGTAATTGGTACGCGATAATTAGGGCGAAGAGATAGCAGATTAAAGCCAGGATCGAGTTTTCAACTAACAAGAAGGGGACAAATAAACTTGTCAGTAATACACAGAATTGACTAATACCGATGATGCCTCCACTAGAAGATTCGTCTCTTAGGTTTCTCGTAAAGAAAATAAAGACGATGACCACCAGATAGATCGCAAAATCCCAGAAGTTACACATCATAAAGATGGCTAATAGAAGACCGGATAAAAGAATGGTGGGCTCTGTGAGGAAGCGCTTCCATAGTGTGAATGCTTGTCTAAGCCAAAGACTTGCTTGTGCTTCTCCTTCGATAGGGGGAGGTAAGTCTA
>CAYXVJ010000150.1:0-2143 GCA_964468675.1 uncultured Oscillospiraceae bacterium | reverse complement strand
TGATCCTTCATGAAATAAGCAATCAAAAGGCCTACGAGTAAGAGTACAAATACAGTGTTGACTAGGTGGGCATGTAGGTCAGCTACAAGAAATGAATAGTATGGAAATTCATGGATCGTTTTATCGGCAACGTCCGGGTTATAGCCAATGTAACGAGTAGAGTCAGAAAAGAAGAAGTGATCAAAACTGCCTACATCAATACCTTTGTCCGTGAGCCAACGTAATAAACGTTGACCAGGTCCATTCGTTGCATAGAAGAAAGAGTGGCTGTTACCGGCAATGGTCACGAAGAATGCAGAAAAAATAGTGGCGAATAGACGCATAAGTTTTTGGAAAGGACTGTTTATAGCCTTAAAGATAGCTGTAAATATGAGGTAGCCAAGGCTTGCTGATAGTATGAGCATGTAGCCGAAGGTAGAACTCATACTGAGGTTGTAGCTATGGCTAGGGTTGATGTTCGTAAACTTCGATAAGAGGGTATATATAAACTGGCCGAAATAGTAGTAGTTGATGTCTTTACCGGCAAGCCACATATCTTTAGCTGGTAGCCACTTTGTACGCCACATGCTCATCATGAAGCCGTAGTCCATGAACTTCTCTAGGCCTTCGATTTTAGGCATCAAGCCCCTTACATAAGTCCAAGCACCAAGGCCTATAACAAAGGCAGTTGCGAATAGTATATTCGTAACTAAGACACCATCTTTGGTGAAGGCGTGAAGAACTGCTTTGCGATTTGTTGATTTAAACCAAAAAAAGATGGATAGGAGCGCAAATATAATGAATAAACTCCATCTCATAAATGGTAATATATGTAGGTATGCTAGTGTCCATGAGCTAAATGACAAAATAAGTAAGCCAAGTGCCATCGAAAAAGGGAAAATCACGCCAGGTGTAGCCTTGAAAATCTTTGATGTAAGCGGTAAAGTGGGCATGGCTATAAACAAGGAAGTTAGTGTCCAAAGTAACCACTTAGGCCCATCTGCATCGAACTGGACAGTAAAGATAAATGTTGTCACAAGTAATGTGGCGAGTGCGAGCAGTGAACGCCAATTGAATAAGACATCGGTGATCGATTTTGATGTTAATTGCTGATCCGATGGTGGAATGCTAATTTTGGTCATGGTTGACCTCCTCGTTTTACTTGGCAATAGTATAGCTTTAAATAAGCACGATTCACCAGTACAAAATGAAATGTATTGGTTTTAATAGGTAGGTAATGCAAATGAGAGCTGTTCGCGCGATTATTGTAGGAGCAGGACACCGAGCACAAGTGTATGCGAAGTATGCTGACATCGCACCCGATCAATTGCAGATTGTCGGTGTCGCAGATCCAGATCCAGCTAGAAGACGCCAGTTGGCCGATCGATTTGGCTTCTCGGAAGAGATGTGCTTTGAGTCGGCTGAAGCGTTGGCTGCCATTCCTAAATGTGCCGATGCCATCATCAACGGCACGATGGATGATCAGCATGTCAAAACGTCGATCCCATTGATTCGTGCTGGCTACGATATTCTCTTAGAAAAACCGATGGCTATAAATGAAGATGAGATGTTCTTGTTATACAACGAAGCAAAAGCTTACGGTAGCAAGATCATGATCTGTCATGTTCTACGTTATGCAGGATTTTATAAACGAATTAAAGAATTGCTTTTAGACGGCACCATCGGTGATGTCATTAGCATTGCAGCGACGGAACACGTTAATTTCCACCATACAGCAGTCTCTTATGTTAGAGGGAAGTGGGGCAATAAAAAGGAGAGTAAGTCTTCGATGTTGCTAGCTAAGTGTTCCCACGATATTGACATGCTCGTCTGGTTGATGGGCGGGGCGCCTGCTAAGGTAAGCAGTTTTGGTTCTGACTTCCAATTTGATGAGAAGAAGAAACCTGTTGGTGCCGGTAAACGCTGCCTAGTGGATTGTAAGATTGAACCGTATTGTCGTTACTCAGCCAAGAAACACTATATTGAATCAAACGCCAAGCGCTCCTACTATGTCTGGGGCGATATGGATACACGCGATCAGATGACCACAGAGGACATGATCTTATCTCTACAAACGGATAACATCCATGGCCGTTGTGTCTGGGATTGCAATCACGATAACGTCGATCACCAAACTGTTATGATTCAGTTCGTTGACGGTTCG
>CAYXVJ010000149.1:0-6203 GCA_964468675.1 uncultured Oscillospiraceae bacterium | reverse complement strand
CATCCTATCAGGTATACCAAACCCTGGCATACCTGACTTTGGCGAAATGGAATTCTTTTAAGCTAAAGCATTAATCTGCCTAGATAACCAAGCAACGAATAAATCAACCCAGCCTACAACAGCCTCTTCAACAGCGTAGCCGTCAGCAGTCATGGTCAGTTCATTACCCAAGGCAAGTCCATGCTCGCCTCTATCGTAAATATGAAGTTCCATCGGAATTTTATGTTCCTTTAAAGCTACGGCCAAGAGTAAAGCATTTTCAACTGGTACACTCTTATCGGCGTCCGTGTGCCAAATGAAGCTTCTAGGTACACCACCATGCACTTGCTTTTCTAAAGACATCTCTTCTTCTAATTCCTCTAAGCGATCCCCTAAAAGCAATTCAAAAGACGATTGATGGCGGTATGTTCCTGAACTAATTACAGGGTATGCCAGCATTTGGAAATCAGGTCTGAACACTTCAGATGGAGCGTCTAGAGCCTTGGCAATGAACGCTTTGTTCCAAAATACGGATAAAGAACAAGCTAAATGACCACCTGCAGAAAAGCCTGCAATACCGATATATTCTGGATTAACGTTATAGTAAGCAGCATGTTCTCTGACGTACTGTACTGCTCTAGCTGCTTGCAACAAGGCAAGTGGGTATTGATCTGGATGGACGGCGTATCTTAACACAAAAACTTGTACACCTTTTGCAACGAGTGCTAGCGCAATGGGTTCTGCCTCCCGATCTGAGGTCATCGCATAGCCGCCACCTGGACATAAGACAACTGCTGGTCTAGGTGTTCCATCGATGGCTGTCGATTTTGATGCACAGTAAGCGGTAAAGCTTAGCTCGTGTGTGGGCTCTTTATACCCCATCTTCGTAAAATCCAAATCAAGATCTATGTGTTCGTAGATCATTCTTACTCTTCTCCACTTCTATAAGCTTTCATACATCAAGCGCTTAGCGCCTTTAGGCATTTGTTGTCCTAGATTCTTAGCCGCTTCTTGAATATACGTACGAGCTATACCAATACGCTCTTGGATATCTAGTGGCCGCCCTTGTTCATTGACCAAAACCACTCTACCACGAATGACTTTCGTCTTCCATAGGATAGCTTTAGAAAACTCCTCTTGATCTCGCCATAAGTATGGTACAGGCATAAAGCCTGCAGCAAAGGCAATGTAAAAGCCTTCTGCTGTATACAAATCCGGCACAAAACGTTCTAGTGCCTCAACAATGGCCAACGCGTCATTGTATAAGCTTGTCTGTAGTGCCAGTATCTCAGGGTGCTCTATGGTATCCATGGTCAAACCTTGTTTGCGAAGCTCCCTCCACTTTGCAATTGCATGCCTCGTAATTTGTATACTCTCATTGATGACAGCAGGATCGGCTAAATGGGCTGCTTCAGAATAGCTCACAACGTGAATCATCTCGGGGCTTGCTTCATCGTGGGGCTCAATGTCATCCATTAAAGCTGAGATCGCTGCCAATTGAGCTTTAGCAGTATCTAGATCAGGTTTGAAGTAATCAAGGCCTGCTCGAGGCTGGAAGACAATTTTAAAATTTGGCTCTTCTAATGTTCTTAATAGGCGTAATAAAGCCCTTGATTTTGCTATGTCACAGATCGCCCAGGTCGATCTTGGAGTGCCCAGCATATTTTGTAAGACAAAGGTTTTGATGCCTCTGGACTTTGCATATTTAGCAGCTAAATAAGACGAGACAATATAGCTCGTATCATCACTCCCTCTAAAAGCAAAGTGATGGGATACGTTGGCTTCAAATGGAGTGCCGTATTTGGCGATTACATCAATGGCAGCCATTTGCTGTTTTAAACTCTCATAGAGGGTATAAGGACCACGGTCATCGAGGCGGTTGAACCACCAAAATGACATCGCATGCCAAGCGATATGGATGGTCTCCTCATAAAGACTTGCTAAGCTAGCCATATCTTTTGTACCTGCATAGGTTCTAAGAAGCATGGGCCTTGCAGCCTCCCAGACGGATCTAAATTCTTCTTTTGTTGCTAGAGGTACTCCCCCACCATTTAACATACCGTCCCACGATTCACCAAAATGTGACTGCGTTAATTGCGATGAGCCGACAGACAAGACATCTAAAAAACCAGCTTTAGCTAGTTCCTTAGCCCACTGTAAAAATGTATTGACATTCTCTTCTCGGGTTAAATCTGCATTGTATGGCCCTACATGAGCCCTAATTATCGGTATATAGTGAGCTGAAGTGCTTGCATTTAAACGCTTGATTAAACCATCTTTACTCGTTCCAAAGTCAAGATAGTCTCGCTCATAAGGCTTAACGGATTTGTAAGTAGCGTCTTTAATCAAGCTTTGACCAAAACGCATGAGTTCTAAATCGTATTGGCCTGCTTCCAATAAGTCTTTGGGTATCCTCTCTTCTGGCACCATTAATAGCTCTAAGGTCTCTCTTGGACTTTCGCCTCCACTAAAACAACGAACCTTGTCTTTGAAAGCATTTTTTACGATCTCGCAAGCATCTGGTAAACCCGCATAGTAAATGTAGTGCAAGCTACCGCCTTGATCGTGGAATAAAGATTCTCGTCTCGCAGCTTCGATGATGTACCCGAGCATCATACTGGCGTCTTGGCCATCTAAACGGTAGGTTAAGGCAAAGTGATTGGCCCTTGTCTCCTTTAACCAGTTTAAAATCTTAGCCAGCGCATTCTCATTTCGATAAGACATGATAGCTTCTTGGATCTCTCGCTTGGCGATATGAACTTCGTACTTGCAATCGATTAGCAATTCACTAGCAGAAATTAAGCCTAGTGTATGGGCATCAATGGCAGGTTTTAAAAAGGCGTATACATCACTTGCAAATGCAGTCGTCATTGGACCTCCTCGTGTAATAAATAACGTTTAAAGTCTAAGCTTGGATCAACAGTTGTTTGCAAAAACTCCAAATTACGACCTTCTAATCTGAAATCTTGATCCAAAAGATGTGTAGCAAAATCTAAAATCATTGTAACTACAGGTGTTGCTACATCCAGTAGGTGGCCAGCTACTTCTAAAGGCACTAAACCACACGGAATATCTTCAAATATATAGCGGTGCACCATATTGGCAGGTGCATCGATGGTTGCATAAGCTTCATTGGCTTGTATTACGCTATATAAATCATCGCCTTCTAAGTTGTAAGTCCGTTTCATCCAAGTCTTACAAGACTCTAATTCGACGCCTAAGCGCCTGCCGACCGCCAAGCGCTCAGAGTCCGCCTTCTCCAGAAGCTTCGCTACTGAGGGCGTTATGCCGTCTATATAGTACTTGAAGGGGTGACCAGACTCTACACGACTGATGTTAATGACAAATGGGAGGCAATGGAGGATCATGCCGACATTGCCCAGGGATGTCTCAATCATGCTTTTAGCAGGGATCAAGTATGCTTGTATGCATCTAGGTAAACGGGATATCAAAGCCTTCGTGTCAACTGGATCAAACGTTGCAATTTGCACACCAGACTTTAACGCCAGTACATTGACACTAGAAGGACCAATTTTTCGACAGGTATAGATAATAGTTTGTGTTTCTGCGACTGTACAAATAAATCCCGGCCTCAACTTCTGGATCACAGAGTAAAACTCAATGGCTCCAAATGTTCTGCCAGGATTTAAAACAATGTCACAACCCACTTCTAAGTAAGGAGCCATGAGATAAGCCAGTTCTCGGTGTGACGAGGCTGGTGTCGTGATTAAAATGAGTTTGCTCCCTAAGATCGCTTCCTTAATATCCGTTGTAACCATAGCAAGCGTTGCATCGGTATTGAGCACACCGCTCAAGTGCGCAAGTTTTGTGTCCATAAGAATATCAATCGTCTGCTCGGATCGATTCCACAGACGCACCTCATGACCATCTGCTGCAATATGCGCAGACATCGCTAAACCAGAATTTCCAGCACCAATAACCGTAAGCAACATAAGCAGCCTCCTTTATGCACATATTTGCAGTGTGGACGAGGTCTCTATAGCAAACAAATCGTCTTTAGAAACGATTTGTTGTCAGAATGCAGTTCTTGATGTGTATATTATACTATATTTTAACGAAGATCCGCTTTATAAGATGGTAGAACATCAGCTAAGCAGTTTTTGATGGCCGTAGGTTCACTCTCCAAACATGCTTCCAAGGCATGAAGTTTTGCTAATAGCTCTTCTTTTGGCACAATAACCGATTCACTGACCATGATGCTTTCGTTATCTGTTTTCAAGGTCTCTTCATCATGCATCTGAAGTTCTTCAAACATCTTCTCACCTGGACGAAGGCCACTAAATTCAATTTGTATGTCTTGATACGGTTCATAACCAGACATACGGATGAGGTTTTCTGCCAAGGTTAATATCTTGACGGGCTCACCCATATCTAGAATATAGATCTCCCCACCTTTGGCCATTGAACCTGCTTGTATTACAAGCTTGGCTGCCTCTGGAATGGTCATGAAGTAGCGGATGATGTCTTTATGGGTAACGGTTACAGGACCGCCTTGTTCAATTTGCTTTTTGAATATCGGGATGACAGAGCCATTTGAGCCCAGTACGTTACCGAATCTAACCACAGCAAATCTGGTCTTGGCCTGTTGTGAGAAAGATTGCACGATCATCTCGGCCATGCGCTTTGTAGCACCCATCACGTTCGTTGGGTTAACGGCCTTATCTGTGGAGACCATGACGAAGTATTGGACGCCATATTTTTCAGATGTTTCAACGATCTTTTTTGTACCAAAGACGTTATTTTTAATTGCCTCACTAGGGCTCGCCTCCATGAGAGGGACATGCTTATGCGCAGCTGCGTGATAAACAACAGCTGGCCTATATTCGTTAAATACTTGTTCTAAACGTTTCTCGTCTCTTACAGATCCAATCTGGACAACAATTTCCACATCATGATTAATGATCTTCTCCAACTCATTTTTCAATTCAAAGGCGTTATTTTCGTAAATATCAAAAATAACCAAACGAGTGGGGCTAAATTGAATCAGTTGACGACAGATCTCAGATCCGATTGAACCACCACCACCGGACACTAAAACGGTGCGTTTACTGACGTATGCGGATATGGTCTTCAAATCCAATTTAACTTCATTACGGTTTAAGAGATCTTCTACTTCAATGGGTCTTAACGTGACCTCATTTACATCCAATTTATCGTGTAAGAGCTTATTAAAGCCATTGATGACATAAAGCTTGAGTCCTGTTTGCAGACACATAGCAACCATCTTATTGCGCTCTTCTGTACTGATCGCGGTAATGGCAAACACAATGGTATCGATCTTATGTTTCTTAACGGCTTTCTCGATATAATTGCGGTTACCAACAATACGAACACCATGCATCAATTGATTGAGCTTATCTGGATCATCGTCAATAACGGCTACACCTTGACCAATACGTAAGATACCTTCTTGCATACGACGCAAGATCAAAGAACCCATATAACCTGATCCGATAAGGAGGACACGATTTTGTGGCATAGGGGTATCACTAAAGTAAACGTCTTTGACGCTTCTAGTAATACGGTAGCCCATACGGACGCCACCAGCAATGAACAAGAGCATCATCCAAACAAAGATATAAGCATGTATACGGAAACGATTCCCTAAGACTTCACCAATAGCGAGGTCGAAGATCGTTGCAATTAGAGTCGTTACAGCAACTTGTAACACTTCACGCTCTCCACCGTACTCCCATAAACTCGAGTACATGCCACAAGTCACATAGACGATGACATTCACTGAAATTAGCAAAGCAATACCAGGTATATCCAGTTGTGTATAGGTTTCGGGTACCAATCCCAACAAAGGACCAATAAACCAAAAGGTAAAGCACATACCCACAATATCAACCAAGAGTAAAAATACTTGTCTGGTTAAAAGCTTAGATCTCGTTTTTTCCATTAAAACATACCTTCAAGCAATGTAATTTCCTAAGTGACTAAAGGCCAAGTAGGAAGCAAAGCGACTTTCTCAATAGATATTACCATGTTCAATTATGTGTGTCAGCCATCATTTCTTGTATAATGGTAGTTAGTACTTACATGGATTACCCCAATTACTACTATTATACCTAAGGAGAGCATAAAATGGAGATAGTCATATTAGACAGTATTGTAGCAAATCCGGGAGACTTATCTTGGGATGGGCTAGCGGCATTAGGGAATCTTCGCCTTTATGATCGTACCAAAGCAGAAGATATTGT
>CAYXVJ010000148.1:6024-6244 GCA_964468675.1 uncultured Oscillospiraceae bacterium | reverse complement strand
GGATATGGTATAGAATATACTGACATTAGATAGCTTGGCAAACGAAAGGTGTTTTGATTATGCGATTAACAAAAGAAATCTTAGAAGAGAACCCACAGTGCCTGTATACCAATAGTTTTAAGGGTACAAGATGGCATATCCAATGGATAGAGCTTTTAGATCAAACTGATCACCACGATGAGTTGGTTCGTGTCGGTGAATCAATGTTAACTACTACTGA
>CAYXVJ010000148.1:0-5996 GCA_964468675.1 uncultured Oscillospiraceae bacterium | reverse complement strand
GGCTAATCCTTCCTCATTTGATTTTAGGATGAATTTGGGTAATGGCGAGCTGACTGTAGCTTTGTATGGTACGGGTTATAGCGACACGGATGACGATCAAAGCCTACCTTATCAATATTGGATCACCGAAGGTGAAGGTGACTTATGGGCTAAGTGGAGAAATCATTATGACGATGAACTCCAAGAAAGTTGGCTTGGCTGGTCTCCTGATCGTACGGGTCTTATGATGTCAAACACTTGGGGTGATAGAAACCGAGATGAGCGTATCAGTGAAGATTTTATTAAACAAGAAATTGAAATTGCAGCCAAGATTGGTTTAGACATGGTCCAAATCGACGATGGTTGGCAAAGTGGTATTACATCAAACAGTGGGATTGCTCCTAGTGATGGTGTTTGGGAAGGGTTTCACTCAAAGCGATCTGATTTTTGGGAACCAAACCTTGAAAAGTTTCCCTCGGGACTATTAGCTTTAAACAAGTTAGCAAAATCATTCGATGTGGAATTAAGCCTTTGGTTTGCTCCAGACTCTAGTGATGGTTTTAAGAACTGGAAGAAGGATGTTGATGTTTTGTGCGATATACGAGATAGGTATGGTATAAATACTTTCAAGCTCGATGGCATCAATATTAGAGCAAAAAAAGATGAAGAAGTTGTGTTAGCGTTTCTGGATGCGCTGGCTAATGCAGGCATCCATTATACTTTGGATGTAACGGCTCAAAAGCGCTTTGGTTATCTAACTCATAAGAATAGAGGATTACTCTTTGTAGAAAATAGATACACAGATTGGGCCAATTACTATCCTTGGAAAACACTACGCAATCTTTGGGATTTATCACATTTTGTGCCAGCTAGGCGTATGCAATTTGAGTTGTTGAATAATGAACGAAATGTTGAGCAGTATAAATCGGCATCGGATACAAACGGCTCTGACATGCAACTGGTTAATGGCCAGTATATAAAGGTTGCTCAGAGGTCGAATATTGATTTGGCACCAGTAAATGTTCCGATTGACTGGTCATTTTGGTCAGTCATGCCATCCAATCCTTTGATCTGGATGGAACTTTCAGGCTTAAGTGATGAGAATATCGATCTATTAAATGATGCTGTAGGAGTATATCGTGAGATCCGAGAAGATTTACTTGAGTGTTATGTAGAGCCTATTGGCGAGAGACCCGATGGATATAGTTGGAGTGGTTTTGCTTGGCGGCATCAGAAGACGGATGAAATTAAGTATGTCTTAGTATTGAAACAGCTGAATGATAAAGTAAGCGGTGTATTGAGCATGAACGCTACACAGATTGATGGTGTTAGCTTTGCCAGACCTCGTAAGTCTAGTCCAGATCAAATATTGGAATGTGTTGTTTCCTCTGATGGATGTACTACTAGAGCAACACTTGATAGCGATCACGTTAATGTAGAGTTCGGGGACAAACCATGGCAATATGGATTGTTTAAAATTCGTAGATAAATTGAAGAACAGCAATAGAACTTTAGTTTTCTGTTATTTCATGATTGATACATAGTGTTATTCACTTAGTGCGAACCTAAAGCGCACATAAAATGCTGGATACCTTCGCACCTTGAAAATTTCATTTTCTTACAGAATATGATTCATAATGTATTGTATCTCAATAGATAAAGTGAAAAATCTTGTAAAGTTATGCAGAATGGTTGTGAAAATGGCTTTCGCAAAGATTTTTTCGTATAATTATGCTGTCGCACCCTTCGTGGGTGCGTGGATTGAAATAGTACCGCGGTGACTTTATCAGCAGCGACTGCGAAGTCACCTCTTGCACGGGTGTATGGATTGAAGTTCACCTTTTGCTATAATCAAAGCTGTGTTTAAGAGAGCATCAATACATGTTAAGTTTAGTTTGCTCTCAATATTTGGGGGATAAAGGGGCTTTGTGATGGACATCTTGGTTTATGAGGAAGAAAAGCAGAGTATTCTGAATCGTTTATGTGATATCCGAGGAGAGATCGTATCAATTCGAATCTATTTAAAGAACGTGGAAGCAGTCAAGCGCTTTAGTGCTGAGACGTGGACGAGTCGTCAACACGTTATTGTTGCTATCGAATCAGATGGTCATGTAGGATTCGCTGAATCTATTGCATCGATTAATAATCCAGAGTTAGATCTAAATCCTTGGATAAATAAATGCAGTGAACTAAAAAACCTTGATGTTGGAGTTGCCATAACGAACGTTAGACAGCAACAAGATACATGGCCAGAGCAGCTCATTGAGATGCTAGAGATGGCTTTGATCGACTTAGGAGGGAAGATAGAAGGTGTACCTGCATTAGAGCTTCTTGGACTATCAACCTTGACGCCTGTTTCTGGCGTCCATGTTATCTTGACGGATCAATTGGATGAAGTGGAGCAAAGTGTCCAATGGGCAAAGAGTGTTGGTAAGCAGGCATTCATTAAAGTCAAACTCTTTGGGAAGCCTGATTTAGATTTGGCAATTGTCCAGATGGTTCGTAAGTATTGCTCGCAAGATGAAACCTATTTAATTGGTGACGTGAATTGTGGTTACAGGCCATTGAATCAAGACGTTCCACTTGAAACAATCACTCAATATATGATCGCACTTCGTAATGTAGGCCTTGATGCCTGTGAAGATCCAGCCTATTTAGAGATCAATGAATGGGTCGAGTTACAAAAAGCAGTTGGGTCATTGGACATCATTCCAGATTATCCATTAAGGCCATCTAGACGATCGATTAAAGCAATTGTAGCAGGTATGGGTAATATCTATAACATCCATCCTGACTCATCAGGATCCATTATCGATGCCATAGCTTTAGCAAGGCGCATTAAAGATTTAGGTAGTGACCTCATGATCGGCGACGATAGTCTAGTTGGACCATCTGCATCGATATGGCAACAATTGGCGGCTGGATTAGGTGCACGCTGGGTCGAAGCAACTGAGAAACGCGAAGAATCAGATTTCTTCTATCGTTCAGTTAAGAGTTTGGCTACAGATAGTACACATAACCCCATTGCTATTGAGTTAAAGCCAGGATTTGGGATCGATTTGGATGAAGCAAAGTTAAAGCTAGAGACAGATAGACAGCTAGAGGTATAAAGTGAGTAAAAAGAAAAATCTTTTATTTGTGTTTGCGGATCAGTGGCGAGGAGATGCCATAGGCATTGCCAAGAAAGATCCCGTCATTACACCACGTATGGATGCATTTAGTTTGGATGCAACGTATTTTGACCATGCATTTAGCACCTTTCCAGTTTGCTCACCTCACCGTGCAAGTTTAATGACGGGTCGATATCCACTTTCTACTGGTATGTTTACCAACTGCAAACCAGGCCTACCACTTCGCTTAGGCGACGATGAGATCGGTGTGGGTGAGATGTTAAAAGATGCAGGTTACCAGACAGCATATATCGGTAAGTGGCACCTAGACGAACCAGAAGTGAATTACAGCCCAGAACCAAAATCCGGTGCCAGAAACTGGGATGCGTATACACCGCCAGGGATCAGACGACATGGTTTTGACTATTGGTATTCGTATGGTACTTATGACATGCATCTAGAGCCACACTATTGGCAAGATACAGATGAGATGATTCAAGTGGATGAGTGGTCACCTCAGCATGAGACGACCAAGGCGATTGAATACATGGATAAGGTACGTACGGATGAAAATCCGTTCGCGCTCTATATATCGTGGAATCCGCCACATACTCCCTTTGAAATGGTGCCCCAACAATACTTAGACTTGTACCCAGACGTTGCACTCAAGCAAAATGTACGGTTTGAGAATATGCAGCACCATACGTGGGAGCCTGTGAACTATTCAGAAGAAGATCTGAAACTTGCAACCCGTCAGTACTATGCAGCGGTTAGCGGAATAGATGAGCAGTTTGGTCGCTTAATCGATTACCTGAAAGAGACAGGTTTGTATGAGGATACAGTAATTGTCTTGTCGTCTGACCATGGTGAGATGATGGGATCTCATGGATTGATGGGTAAACATGTATGGTTCGAAGAGTCGGTTAGAATTCCATTTATTGTTCGTGTACCAGGCAACGAAAAAAGATTATGTCAAACCTCTATTGCCAGTCAAGATATGACACCTACTGTGCTAGGCTTATTGGATGTTCCTATTTCACCGACAGTCGAAGGTGATGACTTATCTCGTTATATCTTGACCGAAGATGAAGATTTAGAACGCATCAGTTATCTTTGTGCGACACCTGGTCGAGATGTGTTTGTAAAGGCATTTGAAGAGGCCGGTAAGGATCCAAAACGATTCGGCTGGAGGGCTGCACGTACAAAAGACTATACCTATGTGATGGAATTGGGTTATGCTACGTCAGCAAAACCTAAACGATATCTGTACCATACAGCTATAGATCCAGATCAAGTGGCACCACTAGATTTAGGTGTAGAAGAACATCTCGTATTAGCGCGTGAACTTGAAGCCAAAGTAATGGATTGGATGAAGAGGCAGACCGATGGATTTGCTGAGCACTGGTTGGAGGTAGCTGAAAGAATTTGATTGCCTTGTTGCTACAAATCGGTATAAAGTCTTGTATTTCATTTGCTGTAGATACCAGTAAAGAGTCTATCGTACAAAGTCTTGAAAACTTACTTAATGAAGATGCGGTTCAAATAGACTCTGATGGAGAACTCAGCTTAGACAGCTCTTATGATGAATTGCTTGAAACCGTGAATAAGTTTGCTAGCTGTATTTCTAAAGTCATGGGATTAGCAACAATAAATAGAGTCGTACAGTGCTCCATATTTTATGATGAGTTTACTAGGATTATTACTGATGATTGACATCCGCGATAGATCCAATGGATCCACTCTACTTATTTTAGTAGATAAGCAGGAGAGGCGAAGTATTAATTTCAGTATAGTACTACATTGGTAATTAATATTAAGCTTTAGGAGTAATCGTTAGCTATGAAATGGATAGATCATCCGCATAACAATATAGGATGATATCGTTTGGTGCTGTCATCTGAAATGCTCTTTCGTTATGCATCGAATAAATGATTTGTTCATTCGATTTATCTCTGAACTGTTCAATGATACGATCAGCAGTGTTTCGTTCTGTATTGCCTATTCTAGAGAGAGAAAAACCTTTTTGTGTCTCGAAGATATTGGTAGTACGTTCCGGAAGAGAATGTATAGTATAAGTAATACCGTCTAATTCAATGATGCGCTCATAGGCAACTGGGACAGCACCCATAGGTAGTGCTCTATAAATGAGGCCGGTGATACTTTGCTGGTATAGTTTAAAGTTTAGAAAGTCGGCATACCACAACATTTTCATTAATTTTACAGTGTTTAATTCAAGTACTTTCGATGCGAAATAGTTCACTAACTCAATTACTTTATCCAACTGAACTTGAGTATTGCCATTCTGATCCTGGTCAGTGAAAGTGATATATTCTGCTAAAATAGATAAACGTAGATAAGAGTCTTTTTCGTCATGCCAGATATCTGATGCTCTTTTATAGTATTTCTCATAAGCCTTTTCAGGAAATGTATTTTTTGCGTCATTCAATAAATCAAGGAACCATTTAGGATCTTGATCAATCTTTCGTAGTGTATTGTCATAGGAGCGTTCTTGTACTTGATGGTTTTCATAACGAATAATTGTAGCCTCACCCCAACCTAAGACTTTAGCAAAATCTTTAGCACTGATTCTATACTTCTCACGAATTGCTCTTATTTCTTTAGATGTTAGTAAACCTACGGATTGACGGTAGATATCCTTTATAAGTAAATAGTTCTTATCCTGTTGCTCCTCTGTTTCGATTCGTCTTTCAGTTCGATCGCAATACTCATATTCTGCATCGAAAATGATAGGTAGATCTTTAAAAACAGTTTCTTCCTTGTCAATAATGGTTTGAACGAGATGCTCTTCCATGCAACTAAAGCATAGTTTGTTTTCTTCTTTTAATATTTTCATACTGATACCTCTACCTATATGGAAATGTAGTATTTGAAACTTCAAATTCAGCG
>CAYXVJ010000147.1:1039-6248 GCA_964468675.1 uncultured Oscillospiraceae bacterium | reverse complement strand
TTCAATTAAGAGGTAATTCGTCTTGCCAAATATCAATGAATCAAGGGTGTCATACGTCAAAAGGGTGCTCGACAATTGACATTCAGCTGCCTCAAACAGTTTTATATCGCCTGTCCGTTCACCTTGATAGGAGGCAAAGGATCCATCATTTGTCTGATCGCTTTGCTCTTTTATACCCTCTATACTAAGGAGTTTTTCTTTGGCACGATCTCTGCGCAAAAGAAAATCCTCTAGTCGTTCTTGGCTAGAGTAAAAGTGCGGTGTTAAAACAACTGAATGAACCTTTTGTTCAATGAGTCTATCTAGCATCAATTGCGATTCTAGAAGGGACGTGGCTCCATCATCCATACCAGGGAATATATGGGTATGTACGTCAAGCCACATTATGTTTTTCCTACAGCACCATAAGCACTATATGCTCCGTACGAACGTTTGGCATCTTCTGAACCGTTTAATATCAAGCCCAATACTTTGGCATTGGCAAACTCCAATTGATCAAGTGTTCGCCTGATATCTTTATGTTCTGTCACAGCAGCTCTAGTGACAACGAGTGTACCGTGTACTTTTGGTGTTAAGTTTAGAGCATCAGACACGATACCCAGAGGTGGTGTATCTAAGAGGATGTAATCGTAGTGTTCAGATAAATCTTCTAAGAGCTTATCCATGCTAGGTCCAGCCAATAGTTCTGCTGGATTGGGTGGGATCGTTCCTGCAGGTAAAATACTTAAGCTTGTCTTACCAATTGGTGTAATCACCTCATCTGCCTGGCGCATACCAGCTAAGACTTCAGATAAACCAGGCAAGACCCTAGCTTTGAAGAAGCGATGTAAGGTAGGTGCACGTAAATCGCAATCGATCAGTAAGACGCGTTCCTTCATTTGCGCAATAACTATACCTAAATTGCTGCAAATGGTCGATTTACCTTCTTCTGGGATAGAGCTTGTTATGATCACTTTTTTACAGCCTTCTGCAGGCGTGGCAAACATTAAATTCGTCCTGAGTGCCTTGAATGCTTCTTGAGTTGCAAAATCAGACTCTAGATTTACAGTTGATCTTGTTTTATTTTTCTTGTCTCTACGTTTAAACATATTATCCACCATTATTCATGCATCGGTACTGTTCCCAATACCGGTAACTTATACAAGCGCTGTAACTCCTCAGCATTCTTAACACGCCTGTTAGCAAGTTCTAGAACTAAACTAATGCCAAAACCTAAAACTATACCCAAAGCAAAGCCTACAGCAATGTTTCTTATTAAGTTTGGTCCTGAAGCTTGACGAGGCATTATTGGTGGATCAACGACCCTAACAGCATCTGCATCTTTGATCTCAATGATTTTCTCTGGTGCAAGTTCTGCAATGGTCTGTGTAAGGCGATAGGTTTCTTCAGGCTCGCTTGATACAACTCGGATTCTAAAGATCTCTGTGTTATTCACTGCACTCATAGAAACCATAGAACGAAGTTCTGCTGGTGTATAGTCAAAATTACCTACTTCAGCAACAGACTGCATGAAGCTATCTGTCCTTAAAATCTCAATATACGTCCTTACTACTGCTTGAGCGTAATTGAGTTCACTTAAAGATGCTGATCGGTTTGCTTCATCCGCATTGGGAGCAACATACATCTTCACTTCAGCAGTGTACTCTTCATCTACCAAATACGTGGTATACAGAAAAGCAGCGGCCATTATATAAATGCCACACAAAAGAATTAAAATAAATCTTTTCTTTATAAATATCCAGATAGCCGATAGAGATATTTCTATTTCGTTATCTATATAACCCTCTTCACTTTACATTTCTAGCCATCAAGACATATTCCATACAAATTTTACACGTATGTATTAAACTATTGTATCACAAAGCAATGTTAAATATTAACAAAAAAGTCCTAAATCAACCTTATTTCAGATCAATTTAGGACTTACTTAGCGTTTCCAAACTTTTATCGGTGAGCGGTGCCTGTACTTAGGTAATCTTGGTTCTGATACTCATCTAATCCATCCATTAAAGTAACCGAACGAGGTACGATCACAAAGATCAAATTGGATACTGGTTTGACTTGTCCATCAAGTGCATATGCTGAACCAGTAATGAAGTCTACTACACGTTGTGCAATCTTTTGATCGACTTGCTCGAAGTTACAGATGACTGTTCGGCCTGCACGCAAGTGATTACATAGCTCTTGAGCAGATTCCATGTTTGTTGGCTTGACCACAATCACTTGATTGCCACTACCTGATTTGAAATCAACCACCTTTGGTTGAGACCTTCTACCGGGCTCTGATCTGGCAATTGTCTCCATCATCGGCGCCTCCTGAGTAAATTCGTCTTCCTCCATGTACTCATCATCTTCGAAATCGTCTTCATCAAAGCTAGTAAATCTATTTAGAAATCTATTGAAGAAGTCTGCCATACCATCCCTCCACTCTTGCACCATTGACTCTTTAGAGCGTTAGATGCCTGTATCAATCTTGATCGTTGTATCAGATTATAAGTCGAAATATCTTGCTGTACAATAGAATTGAAGCAGTCTTAATCCGAATGTAACTTGCTTGTAACCATGTCACCCAAAAGAAACTCATCTTGGAATCAAGCGTTACAATTTAGCTTCTAGGTCCAAATAGTGCTGTACCAATGCGAACCATCGTACTGCCAGACTGTATCGCTTCCTTATAATCACCGCTCATACCCATAGATAGTGTATCAAAGCCATATTGATCTTTGAGCTCCGTATAGTAGTCATGAAAGGCATTGAAAAATGAAAGCTTTTCTTTTGTACTCAAGCCAAATCTTGCCATCGTCATTAAGCCACGGACACGGATGTTTTGCCATTGATCCAACGTTTTCAGGGCGTCGATTGCATCTTCAGGCGTAAAACCATGCTTAGATGTCTCTCCAGAATAATTGATTTGCAGTAATACGTCTTGCCTAATATCTAAACGCTTAGCAGCACGGTCAATTTGTTCTAGTAGTTTAATTGAGTTTACAGATTGAATGCAAGATACAAGCCCACACACCTGATTCACTTTATTGCGTTGCAAAGTACCGATCAAGTGCCAATTGATATCAGGGCACGTGTCGCGTAAGAGCTCAGCTTTCATCAAGAGCTCTTGGACCCTGTTCTCCCCGAAGTCTAGTTGACCTTCATTGTACATGGCTGCAATCTCTTCAATTGTTCTTGTCTTAGATACAGCAACGATTCTTACATCATCTGTTATTGTTTCTTTGAATTGTTTTAATTTAGTCATTTACTAAAGATCCTTCAGTAACCGCATCAGGGTTTAATACGATCAGGCTACCTTGTCTTAATATGTCTCCTTCATTTGCTGCCTCAACAATGACAAAGTCTTGGTCAGATGCAACGACCATAACATCCATAACACGGTAATAGCCATTTTGCACGACAGTCAGCTTGGATGTTGATGCAAGTTCATCGTCTGTGCGAAGCGCTGTACGGGGCACTTTTAAACCCACAGCTTCATTGACGATGACGTCTACTCGTACAGATCTAGCATCTAATAGATGGGCTAAGGCTTGATCTGTCTTTAAAACCAGATAAACGCCTCCAACCCTTGGCTCAGCATTGACGATTTCAACACCATCGATACGTAAGTCTTCTGTAGGCAAGTAAAGACCGATCTTTTCACGCTCGGATACAAGGCTATACGTCATGCTATCGACAACCATGGCGAAGTATTGCTCTATGCCAACAACCTGACGCAGCATCACTGCACCATTTTGAACATCTCTTGGAATACTTGGGATTGCTGCTGTATTCTTCAGGTATTCTTGTACTTCTTCTGATGTAATGCTAGACATTCGTTTTGCAGTCAACTCATCTTCCAAGCCATCTGATGAAAATGATATCAACCCAGCTTTTCTTGCTAACAAGGACTGCGAATTCACTGCCAAGCGTTGTTCCAGTACAGCTTTCTCAGCATTCAATGCATCTAAAATGGCATTGTCCACCAGAACATCAGCTAGTAGATCCGTACGTTCTTCTATCGTCTGATTGATCGCCTCCACATCTTTAGCGACTTGTTGATAGCGGCCTGAACCAATCGTTCGCCTTAAGTCGCTAACTAGAGGAGATAGTTTCTTCTCTGTTTCAGTATAAACCGTTGATGCACCTAAAACTTGGCCTTCATCAATCATTTCAAGCTGTACATCTGAAATCTGGCGCCTGTAGTTTTCAAGTTCCGTTAAGGTATTGTTCATGTCAGCTCCGATAACCAAAGCGACCTCTTCTCCAACTCTAGCGTAATAGCCTTCTGCCACAGTCGGCATAATCGTTCCACTAGTCTCAGCTAAGGTTAATGTTTCATCTCGAACGATAAGGGCTTGGGCTGGATATGACTCTAATAGAGAACCTTCATAGATGAACTGTAAGTTTGCATGCTTCTCTTCTTGATTCAGTAAGAGGTAGATTAAAGTCGACGTGACAGTTAAGACGAGTACGACAAGTACACTTAGCATAACCGCTCTTTGTCGGTTTCGCTTCGCTTGGATTTCACGCAAACGTGCATTGACCATCTCTTTTTCTTTCGGAGTGCGTGCACGACTATCGTCCACCTTAGAAGCCTTGCTTGCTTGAACTCGTCTCTTCTTTTGTACTTGAGCTTGTCTGTCTTGCTTTATTTTTCTAGCTTGATTTTGCTGCCTAGCAAGCCTCTCGCCTTTTGCTTGACGCTCTTTTGTGTCAAGGCCTGTCCAGGTTTTGATACCTGTATTCTCTTCATTATTGACTCGAGGCGAATTAGCCCTAGAACTGTTGCTCCGGGGCTTGTTTGTTGGACGCACTTTAGAAGAAGCGTTGTTTTTTTGACGCTCTACCCTTGCCTTTTTATTGGCTTCGGCTATTTTACGCCTCGCTTCTTCCCTGTATTGTTCTTCATCACGCTTACTCATCTCATATCCTCACGAAAGATCTACAGCCCATTATAACTTACAGATCCTTTAAGGTCAGCATAATAGCAAGCTTAATTTGTTCGTAAACTAAGCCACCTTGCATGTAAGCCATATACGGCTCGCGCATAGGACCATCTGCACTCAGCTCAATCGATGCACCAGATATAAATGTACCTGCCGCCATAATGACTTGGTGGTCATAGCCTGGCATATCACCTGGTATCGGTGTCAAGAAGGAATCTACAGGTGCCGCCTTTTGAATGGCTCTGCAAAATGCCTCCATCGGCTCTGGACGTCCA
>CAYXVJ010000147.1:0-1029 GCA_964468675.1 uncultured Oscillospiraceae bacterium | reverse complement strand
CAATACTTTGGATAATATCGCCACGTTTACTACCAGCCTCAGGCCACGTCTTGAAGCCTTTTGCTTTAAAACATGCAGCTGCAAGATCTAAGCCTTTAATCGTCTCAGCAACAACATGAGGGCCCATAAAGAGTCCTTGCGTCAAGATGCGGTTAAAACCGAGGCTAGGACCTACTTCGCTACCTAAGCCAGGTGCAGTCAAACGATTTGCTGCTAACTCGACTAAATCACTTCTACCTGCTATGTAACCACCACTAGGAGCAATACCTCCTCCGGGATTCTTCATCAAGGAGCCAGCAATTAAGTCAGCACCCCAAGAACCAGGTTCTGAATACTCTACAAATTCTCCATAGCAATTATCCACAAAGATGACTGCATCTGCAGCGCGACAAGAAGGATCTTTCTCCTTCATCTCATCTCTACTGGTTTTAATGAGGGCACACATCTTCCTTAAGTCTTCTTCTAGGAAGGCTCTGCGATCTGAATAACCACGCGAACGCTGGATTAAGACCATCTTCGTATTCGGTCTTAAAGCGCTCTTAATTTGCTCGTAATCCGGTTCTCCATCTAGTAAAGCAATCTCTCTATAACTTACACCGAAGTCCTTTAATGATCCATGGTCTTCATCTGATCCATTACCAATGCTGGTATGTAGTGAGTCATAGACTTCACCTGTGATGCTTAATAGTTCATCCCCAGGACGAAGTACGCCAAATAAACACAGCGCAATCGCTTGAGTGCCCGTTGTGATCTGAATGCGTACGATACTCGACTCTGTACCCATGATATTAGCCATCACTTGATCCAAGTGGTCTCTGCCAGTATCACCATAACCATAGCCTGTAGTGCCCCCAAAGTAAGATTCAGCAATGCCTGCTTCTTGCATGGCTGCTAGCACCTTCATCTGGTTGGCTTCTCTAATCTGTTCGGTTCGTTTAAATACGCCGCTTTGTCTTAATTGATCTTCATTTTCTTGGACCATCTCTACGATGTCGTTTTCAATGCCCCAATAAGCATATGGATTGACTA
>CAYXVJ010000146.1:0-6275 GCA_964468675.1 uncultured Oscillospiraceae bacterium | reverse complement strand
TGCCATAGATTCAATGCTCGTTAGTATGTTCAAAATATAAGATTCATATGTGGATCAGGAAGTGTCCTGCTTATTGATCCACATATTGAACACATTCATTTCACGAAAAATATTCAGTTTGCTTCCACGCTACACAATGACATAATCTGTAGCGTGGAAATGAGGTTAAGGAATGAAGAAAATTAAACAACTTTCTTTGTTGTTAGAAAAAGAAAGCGGATACATCAAGACGAGTGATGCATTACAATTAGATATCTCAGTTCCCTATTTACATGATTTCGTCAAAATGCATTCACTTATCAAAATATCAAGAGGCTTATATAAGACAGAGGAAGCTTGGACTGATGAATTATATGAGATTAGTATTCTGAATAAGCAAATTTGCTTTTCTCATGAAACTGCTCTCTATCTAAATGGTCTTATGGAACGTGAGCCCTTTGAGATCATTGTTAGTGCACCACGTAGTTATAATGCGGCACACTTGCGCAACCGTAATATTCATGTATTCCAACTTGATAAAGAGCGGTACTTGCTGGGGAAATCAGAATGTTCTACTCCACTAGGTCATATGGTTTCATCTTACAACAAGGAACGATCAATCTGTGATTTAATGCGTAACAAAGAGAATACAGATATCCAGATTTTTCAGTTTGCATTTAAACTTTACGTTAATAGTTCCGATAAAAATCTGCCATTATTGATGAGGTATGCTAAAAGTTTTAAGATTGAAGAAACGATGAGAAAATATTTAGAGGTGCTTCTATGATACGAGATGGTAGGCAGCTAAAAGCAAGAATACAGTTACTCACCAAGGGTGACAGTCGACAATCACATATTTATCTTCGCAACTTTTTTATGGAGCGTTTTTTAGAACGTATTGCTATTACACCTTATCAGGGCGTCGGGTTATTCATAGTATTTTAGTGATCAAATAATAATGTAATGGAATCTACCTATCGTTTATCCGTAACTAAAAGTTTGTACCTTTGCGAGAACATATACCACACGTATCTTCTCTCTTTAAACAATCAATCATACCAGCATCAACACATATATCATTTACATTTTTCCCGTCTTTTCATGGTTTTTGCATGTAGAAAAGTGCTATAGTTCTTGTATAAATAAGTACTTTTCTCTGTGGGGAGAAACTGTTTTTATTTTTACTCAAGTGATTAAAATTGAAAAGGGGCTATTAAGATGAAACGTATACTCTCATTTCTACTTATTCTTCTAAGCATTACTATGCTTACTGCTTGCAGTGAAAAAGAACCTGACAATCGAATCAAGATGCCTGCATCGTCTAGTGAGCTTAAAGGGTCCAACTATGTAGAAGTAATAGCTCAGTTGGAATCTGCAGGGTTTACAAATATTGAAACCACTATCCTAGACGATCTTATTGTAGGTTGGCTGACTAAAGATGGTGAAGTCGAGCAAGTAGCAGTTGGTGGCGAAACAAGCTTCTATGCTGATTCGAAACACGATGCAAATGTAAAGATCATAATCACTTACCATACGTTCCCAGTCAAACCTAGCGAAAGCGAAGAGGAAACCGAAGAGCCGATTAGCTCAACAGAAGAACCATCTATATCTCTTGAAGAGCCTACAGAAGTAGATATCACAGATGAGCCGAGCATACCTACAGAAACAACAGCAAGTACTACGAAAGAAGAGACTAGCCCTCCAAGTACTGCACCGTCTGTTAGCTTTACCAGGGACATTGCACTTCGTGCAGCAGTCGTAGCCTTTACAAACTGCTATGCAGTCGATGTCTTTACGGATGACGGCAATTCTTTTGATACATCTAAGTTTCACAGCTACGCTGATCTGTCAGGATTTTACATGCATGTGAATTCATTAGGGTCTTGGAAGGTAATTGATGAGCACACATGGCATGTAGACGATTTACTCTTAAAGGTAGATGGATATAACTCAAACGTATTTGCATCTCTCGACGTAAGCTTTGATGGTGAAAACTATGTAGTCGATAACATTTCTGGTGTTGGTCCTTCAGAAGATGACTTGAGTGCATATAACGAGGGTAATTACGCTTTCCTATTCTTCGTGGTACCGCCTGAATTTGTTGAAGAAGGGCGTGTAACTGACAACTTCGATGATCTTGATGACTTTGACATAGATGATATCGACTTAGGTGACATACTATCAAAATCACAAGCAAAAGATCTTTTCGAAATGTACGGCAGGGCCATGTATCCCCATGGTTTCAAATGCCATTGGATTCTCGACTTAAGGCATAGTGAACAATATAACGATGGTTCCTGGTTCTTTAAAGTAGGTGTGACCATTGAAGATCAAAATGGCAACAGTGAGAAGTATGTAGCACAGGGCATTGTAAACGCCCTTACCTATTTTGTAGATGATTTCAATGTGAACTAATCTTGTCAATTAGACATCACCTTTAAGCTAGACGTCTACAATTGCTACATTTACAAGCCCTCCTTGATCTTAATACTTTCTTAAACACTACTAGGACTATCTTTCCTAGACTGTAGATAGAAGTAATGGATCAAGGAGGGTTTCTTCTATGCGCTTTATCTGGCAATGGTTTTTAAAGTCTAAGCGAGTTTATATTTTCTTTATTATTTTCTTAGCACTCTTGCTCTTATAGACATTGGTATACTTTAATGGCATACCCCATGTACAAGAGCAATATGCCCTCGCGAACATGCTTTGGGAACCTACGGACCTCGCCTTACATGCAGTCTATGTGCATCGCCCCGTAGCCACCTCCCCTTCGGCAGAGACATCGATCCATCTTCCTTAGATGACACACATAAAGAGAATCTCATGAAGCGTTTGAAAGCACACATCGATTGGGCAAGTAAGCGTAATATCCCTATCGCTGTATTACATGCAAGCTATGAGCCCATTCCAGAAGAGGAACGTGAAGCTCGTTTAGAAAGAGCACGTATCTTCGTATCTGAATTTGGTCCTTACTGTGCATCTAAAGGCGTAACTTTAGCAGTTGAAAATCTACCACGTACTTGCTTAGGTAATACAGCAAGTGACTTACTAACCATTACAGATAACGGTAAGGCAGCCAAGATCTGCTTTGATACCAACCACCTACTAATTGAGTCACACAAAGAATTCTTCGAACAGGTAAAAGAGCACATTGTTACCACACACTTCTCGGACTACGACAGAGTAGACGAGCGTCACTGGCTTGCAGGAGATGGCGTCATCGATTGGCAAGAACTAATCTCTTTGTTTGAAGCATCTGGCTACGAAGGTCGCTATATCTTCGAGCACAATGAGAATGCTTCACCTAAACTAGGTAGACCTTTCACCCCAGAAGAACTCATCTCCCGCTTCCACAGCGTTTCTAAAGCATAATATTTTCCTATTTCTCATCCCTTTTTCCTTCACAAAGAGCCAAGGCATTTTCCTACCTTGGCTCTTTGTCTGTCAATGAAAAACAACACTCAAATTCAACATATACTTCTTTCAGCATTAATATAGCAACACTTCTCGAATACTAAGTTTTACGTCACAGCAGTAATGAAACGTAAAAATTTACGCTTCATTTGCGTTGCAAAATATTTGGGACGTAAAAATTTACGTTTCATTTACGTTGCAACACAAGTGCAATAAGGGCAAAGAGTGTTGAGCATAAATTGGGAAATAAAAATCTAGAACTAAAGGAATTAGTCAATAATACTCTCTCGAAAGTTGTATGGGGAGAAATTCTCTTTACAGCAGACAGTATTGCCGATATTGAGCAATACGATGCGTGTAATCGAGGTGGAGATTCCTTTGCCTATGCCTTAGAACTATGTTTGGATACCTTAATCAATATTAAGTAAAAGATTTTCCAGGCTAGCTCTAAATCAAATTACACGGAATGAAACAGTTACGCTCATCAATTGGAAGAGCTTCTTCACTCATACAAATAATGCCTCCAAAACCTCTTTCTATACTGGTCTTATCTAATACAGAAAACTTCTTAACTTCCCTACGATCAGGTCTTGCAGACTTTTTAATTTCAATTGGATGGATAAAATTATTCCTCTCAATAAATACATCTATTTCTTTTGCATTGGAGTCTTTATAGTAGGTTAAAACAGCCTTCATCGGTGAGTAAGCATAGTTTTTCAACAGTTCAATAACAACATAATTTTCGAAAAAATGTCCACTTGCGGCGCCATGCATCAATGTTTCTCGTGTTAACCACAATGACAGGTGTGCAGCAAGACCAGTATCACAAAAATAGAGTTTTGGTGTTTTAACCAATCTCTTTAGTGCGTTATTTGCGTATGGTTGTAAGAGGTAAATAATGCCTAGTCCTTCGAGTAAACGAAGCCAGTCCTTTGCTGTCGGTTGTGACACTTCAGCTGATTCGGCTAGGGTTGCGAAGTTTACTTGTTGTCCTACTAGAGCCGCACAAGCGGATAAGAATTTTCTGAAACGTAATGTATCCATAACATTCCCTAATTCAGCAACATCACGCATTAAAAAGCTATCTACATAAGAGTCAAAATATTCTTGTCTTTGTTCCACATCAGCGTGAACTAACTGTGGCATACCTCCACGCCAAATGTGATCGAATACATCAATGATATTATTTTTTGGTACTAATACTTGACGAGATTGCAAACTCTTTAACGAAAAATCAAGGTCATCGGTATGAGAAACATTCATTTTTTCAGATTGAGATAAACTGTATAAAGTCATAATGCCAATGCGACCTGCTAAAGTTTCACGAACTCGTTCCATCATGGTGTACTGTTGAGAACCAGTTAACCAAAACTGTCCTGTCTCTTCACTTTCATCGCAGAGTACCTTTATATGTTCGAATAATTCAGGTGCGTACTGAACCTCATCAATCAAGATTGGTGGCTTGTATGCTTGAAAAAATAACACAGGATCAGACTGTGCAAGATCTCGCGCTGCTCTATTATCTAAGCTGACATAGGTACGTTTTTGTCCATCAGCTAAATGTTTCAACATCGTTGTCTTACCCACTTGTCGTGCTCCTGTAACAAGAACAACTTTGAAAAAATCTGACATGCTAGTAAATTTACGTTCTAGATGTCTAGGAATATATTTCATACGACCCTCCACTTTTAGGATAATCTAAAGTACACTTTAGTTTATCCTAAATTTCATGCAAGATCAAACACTTAGGGATTTGCTTTTGCCGAAAATTTATTAGTTTTATTACATCACCATGAAAGTCTTGCTGGTTTGCCCTGCGCTGAAAGAAGAACAACTTTGAAAAAATCTGAAATGCTAGTAAGTTTATGCTCTAGAAGTCTAAAAATATATTTCATAAGATCCTCCATTTTTAGGATAATCTAAAGTCCACTTTAGTTTATCCTAAAAACAACACTAATCAGTCTTCATCTAAATATTCACTATATCAATACTCTCATTCGTGTATTATTAATCAAGTACCAACTCCTAATATTGAATCTAAGCGAGGCTTTGTCATGGACAATTACCTTTGGGTATTACTCACATTCTCAATTCTAACTTTACTCAGTACATCAATCTTTATATTGGTCTACAAAAAAGAGAAACGCAGCTTATGGTTGGCTGTAAGTTTTCTTTTTGCATCAGGCTTTCTTCTAAGTCTAATTGCTCTTTTACTGTTACAGCTAGTCCATATCTCCTTCATCTACATACTTCTTATTAGTGCAGCAATACTCTTGGGCTTACTAATTGCCTTACACCCTTTAATTTTGATCTTCTCCTTAATTACATCAGGGATCCGCCTCATAAGGCGAGAGGGTGTATCCATCTCTCATATACTCTCGTTAGCATTAGGTATTGCTTATATCGTCTATCTCATTGCTTGGCCAATTCTTGCAGGGCTATCTAAGCCTGGGATTTGGAGTTTTCTTTATACTTACCTCTCCTTTTGCTTCACAGTAACAGTAACGCTCTTTATCCTCTATACCATTACGAATGGCTTGAACCTTATTCGCAACCCCTTTAAATCGTACACGTACATCATCGTCCTCGGCAGTGGCTTAATCCATGGTGACAAAGTACCACCACTACTTGCAAGCAGACTCGATAAAGGTATAGAAGCATACAAGCAAAACCCCGGAAGCAAAATCATCTGTTCAGGTGGACAAGGATTAGACGAGACAATAGCTGAAGGTGTTGCCATGAAAGACTATCTATTAAGTGAGGGTATAGAGAATACAGACATCTTAGTAGAAGATAAATCTGTTAGTACTAAAGAGAATCTACTCTTCTCTAAAGCCATAATTGACTCTGTAGAAACAGACACTATGGGCAATATCCTT
>CAYXVJ010000145.1:0-6276 GCA_964468675.1 uncultured Oscillospiraceae bacterium | reverse complement strand
CTGTGTAAAGCGTTGATGGATAGTCTTTTTGGATAAGATACCACATGTGGAGGAAACGGGCCATACGGGCGTTCCCATCAAACCATGGGTGCAGCCAAGCAAGGTAAAAATGGAGGATAGAAGCTGCTGTTAGGTCATCCATATCACCTGGATCTTTGGCGAATGAAATGAGGTTTGCGATACACTCTGGAAGTAATTCAAAAGCTATACCAGTATGCAAAGTCTTTCCCATTTTTGAATCTGAAACATAAATCTCTCCTGTGCGATAGCCGGTGACGGTTGATGGTCTGTCTTCATCTTGTAGCTGATCCTGAATGACTAATTGATATAATGCTAGTAAATTTTCCTCAGTGATTTCATTTTCTGCATTGCTAATGAAGTCAAGACCTTGCTTCATATGATATATGCCTATCTCAGATTGTGAATTGGGAGCATGACCTTGTAGAATTCTCGAAATGCTATCCTTAGTAGATTCAATTTGCTCAATCTGAAGACTGCTGTATACCTCTCTGGTCATGGCTTCCGTGCTATATTGATTTCTTTGAGACATTCTTAATGTCTTTATATGATTTAATTGGAAGCTAATCTGTGATTTGATTCTTGTTAAGGGACGATCTTGACCATCTCTTAACTGTATCGGTGACATTAAAAAACTCCTAATGATCTTGACCAAAGTTTCCATCTCTTCGGGCGTTAACTGATAGGATAGCTTCTTTAAATCCAGATTCTTTTTTGATTTGATTAAGTCTACGTATAAATCAAAATTCATGAAAAATCCATCCTTTCATTTTCTGCATAAGTGAATAAGTACTTAAGGTGATACTAAGTGATACTATTATATATCACTTGCTGTTCTAGTACATGAAGAATGAACACGATACAGCTTATATTCTTTTATGATTAAGCTTTAGCTCCCGGAAAAAGAATAGAAACTTAGTTTAGTATTTTAGCTTTCTTATTGCATACGATAATTCATGAACAAGCTATTCTATACACTAAAAGAATCATGTATAATCCACTTAACAAAAAGAGAAAGTTGATTGATTCTATGAGAGAACTGAGTGCTTTCCTATTAGCTGTAGCGATGCTGTTTACATTATCTAGTTGCAAGCCAAGAGTAGATGGTGATAGTCCAACAGATGAAGCAAAGACGAACATTGAAGTCACAACAATTTTAACATCGACAACGAATGTTCCATCACAGACGGAAGAAGAAAGTGAGATTGAAGAAGTCCCCACGACAACTACTGAAGTAATCATTGAGCTGCCAGAACTGTTTATTGATGAAACGTATATTGTAGATGGTGTTTCTGAATTCACGCTGCTACGTGTCGAATTGGCCAATGAGATTTACTTTAAAAGCAATAGTTATATAGGTGCAGTGGATAATGAAGATGCCATTCGTTTGGACTTTGTATTTTCATATAAGAATCTAGATAAGCAAGAAGTAAATGATATGGATACAGCAGAGGCTAGGCTCATCTACTCTGATGGTTATCAGTACGATGCAAGACTCGTGTCTTCAGATTTTACGATATTACCTTTAATGACTGATACACTCCACGTTTATTTCGAAGTACCAAAACTAATCTTCGAAGACGATTTAGCGATCGAGGTCTACTTCAACTTTGATCCATCTGTAGATAGTGAGTATCAGTATATATTCAAGCTCGATAAAGATACGTTGTAATGTCAAACAATGGAGTGCAGCAAACATGACGTTTTGGCTGCACTCCATTGTATTTGATGTGGTCCATCTATTTTTACTTTGGTCTATTTCTTCACGTACTTGGCTAAGATGTAGATGCGTCCAACGCCATCTATGGTGCACTCAAGCTCGTGGCCGTTTAAGGGCTCGTCTAAGACCCTGATGTTCTTAGCCTTGCTACCTCTCTTAATAACTTTAGAGCCATCTAGTTTAATGTCTTGTGTTACCGTTAAGTTAGAGCCATCTTCAATAGGGTGTCCGTTGGCATCACGGACTATGGCAGCTTCTATCGCTGCAGCAAGATCCTCTCTTGTGAACTGATGCCAGCAATCTGGACAGGTATATAAACTACCATCAAAATAAACATGTTCCTCGCTACACTCGGGACATATCGTTATATCACTCATGATTTCTCCTCAATCCATTTTATTCCATTTAGTATAAAGGACTTGCTAAAAGTTTTCACCTTTAGAGAGAAGAATGAACATGCAATCTCTTTCGAACGGTTGAGATCAAAAGAGATTGCATGTAGTTAAATGAGTTTATTTCGTTTGTTATGAATTGAACTAGTCTTCACTGATGAAGATTAGCATTAAGTCGAACCAGTAACTAAGTGTATCGTCACCAGGTGCCTGATTGATGGTGATGGTATCAAACACGAGTAATATACTTTGATCTCCTGTATCGATTCTGTATGTCATGTCTTCTGTAGTAGGAGTCCATCTGTTTTCAAGGCTTAGTGGATACTGTTCTAATATCTGATCGGCGTAGTCAGCCAAGCTATTGCTATATATTTCATTGCCGTCAAGCGTTAAGGTGATGTCCGGTATTGAAGAAGATCTAGCAGACCAAGTGAACTCATAGTTGCCATCAGTACCTACAGCCTCAGCTGTTAGTACAGCGTTATCTGGCTCACCTTTACCTTGACCATCTAACTGCAAGATGAGCTCGTAGTCGCTTATATCAAGGCTTAAGTTTGGAAGCATTAAGCTTGTGCTGATGTAATCTTGACCAGGTGTTTCTGTATAGCCTTGCATGGAAAAACCAAAGGAGCGTCTAAATACATCAGGATCTCTCATCTCTCGATTGAACCATGGAGGTAGGTCATCTATATCAGACCAAGCAAGGAAGGATACAGCGTTGGTAATCTTCGCACGTACTTCATTACTGGGCTCTTCAGTTGCAGGTGTTAATGTCCCGTTAGTTAAGAGGCCTTCATCTTCTAAGATGCTTTCTAGACGCCTGATCTGTGATCTGACAGGTAGTTCTGCTACGCCGACCAATGGTAAGACCGAGACTAGAAGGAGGATGGAGGCAAGCAGTGCCATCGGCACGTGCGCTTTTTGCTTCTTCAATGCTAGGAGTACTGCACTCACTAGTGAGAAGAGTGCAATTAAGATAAACCAATAGTATTCTGTGTTTAAGCCATCCATGCGAATTTGTCTCGATAGACTGACAAATGCAAAAGCTAATATGACAACCAATGCGTATGGTGTAATTTGGCGATAGAAACGTGCCAGCTTACTGTCGTAGTGGGTAACTAGTATGTGTAAGAAGATGCTTGCTACTGCATAGCTGCCTATGGTACCAGATAAGATATCGACTAGGGGAGCGTCTCCTGGGAGCAAGATACGGATCACCCAGACGAGTAAGACCAAGGTGAAGGCAAGCATGATGGGAATTAAGATAAACTCACAAAGGATCTCGATAAAGCGTGGTTGATCCCCGGCTGTAAGCTTCTTTGGGTCGTTTTCTAGTGGATCAAAATCTGGAAAGTAACCAACAAAGATGGTGAAGGCAAGGAAACCTGCTAAGGTGCTCAAGTAGGCGTACACCGTACTGCTCATAGAAGGGAAGAGTAAGGCTTCTATGGCTCCAGCAATCGCTGCAGTACCGCCGCCAATAACTAAGCCATAAATCAGTGCTACAAAGAATGCCTTTATGGCCATAAAGAGTGAGCGTGAAAAATCAAACTGATCTTTCGGATAGGCTGCCGCAGAAACAAAAGCGATGAGTGAGATAGCGATCGCAATGACTATACGAGATTGTGAGATGTCCGTTAGGCTTTGGCCGGATACAATAGGATTCTCTTTGATTGAGAAGAAATAGAGCAGTATAAAAGCGATTGCTGCTACGATTAAGCCCAATAGATTTGCTAAGGTAAATTGCATCTTCGGCTTAGACCTTGTGCGTACATAAGTAATTGCAGCCAAGCTTGACGTTGCACCAAGTGCTAAAGCCCACTGTAAGCTATCTAGTAAGAGGACGTTACCAGTAATGCCTCGTCTATCTGATTCTATCTTAATGAATATAATGAACGTGAAGGCTACAGCCATAGCCATCACGGCTGGGAATCGTTTGAATGTCTTTATGCTTCCAGAGAAGACTGAGGTAATGGATTGTGAAAATTTAGTCATCTTGATACCTCCTAGACTAATGTATATAGCATCTTATGCTTACAGTTTGAGTATAGTCTTGATACGTACAGATTGATGCATCAACTGGTACATATAATCTGTATATAGATGGTTTAGAGAGCAAGAAGACTTGGATCAGTAGAAGATAGATCCAAGTCTTGAAGTGTTTTAAATATTCTAACTGTTATCTGTAGTTTTGGCGTCTATATGCTCTTGAGCGAAGGCTACTACTATCTAACTGATCAAAGAGTTCACCTCTCCAGATCATCCAAGCTGAAACGAAAATGCCTGTTACAAGCCAAACGAGTGGCATGAGCCAGAAACTACCGAAGGAAAGTCTATTGATTAAAGGGTTCACAAAGAGGTTGAAGACGACTGCGACAACTAATACAGGTGCCCATTGTAAGAGGTTATTCTTCCAGAAATCTACTGTTGCCATGAGGGCTGCAGTACCATATCTGTTACCCAAGTAGACGTTCTCTTGTACGGGTGTCTTTACACCTTCCCAAAGAATTAAAATTAAGGTAGTAAACAAGCCTGGTAGCATCGGGGAGAGGAGCATACTAAAGAGTAGTTCGATGATGTACAAGACGAAGAAGGCTTGAATCAAGGCCGGCATTAGACGTGTGAATTGTGGATTCGTTAAGTCCCCAGGCGTCAAGCGATCGTAGCGGATGACGTTATACAGCAGGCTTAAGAAGTGGGCCATTACAGCAATGTTCACGAGGTAGACCACAAAGCCCCATAAAAATCCGATACCCATACCCATGCGGCTACCAAGTAAAGATACTAGGAATTGTACAAGTTGATAGATAACGAAAGATGCAGACAGTAACGGTAAATGTCTAAATTTAGGTAATGCATGCCTTAAGGCTTCTTTGTTCACGTATAAAGTGTCTTGTAAATTATTCATTCATGTCCTCTTATTCCTATTGATACGAAACGTTCTTAGTATTATACATCAATACTTAAGCGTGCAAGGCACAGAACAGTGAAGTTGACTCAAGCTAGATGGTGTGGGGTTAAGGCTAGAATAGTATGTACGGATAAAAGTTTCATTGTTTTTATTTTGAAGCCTAATATTTTTCTAATGCTTCATGTATGATCGGCATGGACTTGGGGCCTAGTCCGTGAAGGTCCAATAATGCTTTATCGCTATATTCAGCCAGAATCTCAAAGGAATCGATGCCTTCTGCTAAGAGGGCACGCATGGCAGGTTTTGAAAGTTTGTCTAAGAATTCTTCATAAGTCATAACGCACGCATCCAATCTTTAATCTTGTGTTTATTATCCCCTAAAGAGGATCTTCTTTCGAGTAAACTGGAAACAGAATATCAGATCAAGTTACATGAAGGATAAAATATGAAGAAATTTACGAAAGAAGATGCCAATAGAGAATTAGAGCGCGGCTACAAAGATGCAGTGATTCTCTTGAATGATGAAGACAAGATGGAGCGCTTCTTACAGCGTTTAGAAAAGAAGCTTCGAGTCATTCCTCTAGCAGGTGATGCTTTGGCTTCATTACCTGTATTAGTATCCCTATTTAGAGCCTATGCTAAAAAAGAGTATAGAGATCTGCCAATAGGCTCGATCGTTGCCATTACAAGTGCCTTGGTGTATTTTTTGTCCCCCATCGATGTCATACCAGACATCATTCCAGGCATTGGACATATAGACGATGCGCTCGTTATCACGGCGTGCTTGAAGCTCGTTCAATCAGATGTGGATGAATACATTGTGTGGCGACAAAATAATCGTAAAGAGATGGATCTTTAGTTTAGATCGTCTGCTTTTGATTCGTGGATAATTTTTGTTTGGAAATCACCTGGATTTTTTAGTGTGGCGTGTATAGGACAAACAGCTTCAACGGTATCGATGAATGCTTTGATCTCATCTGCACTGTTGTCTGCATCTATATAGTACGTTTTGATAATGCGGGATAGGCCAGAATGGACATTTGCAAGATCAGCTTTAGTAGCATCGATATCTACTTCGCCCGTCACATCGACTTTAAAGCTGTTTAATTGGATCTGCATATTCTCGCTTTGTGCTCTCGCTGTAAGGGCAAGGCAGGAGCCTAAAGCATGCATGAGCAGTTCACCAGGTGACAGGGTTAAGGTTTCACTACCATTCGTATCGACAGATTTAAGCT
>CAYXVJ010000144.1:0-6297 GCA_964468675.1 uncultured Oscillospiraceae bacterium | reverse complement strand
GGAAGATAATAGAGTATTGAGGTCAAAAAATATTACTGAACTTCTGGATCCTTAGAAGATTTTTCAATTTAATTCTCTGAATGTCCGGCGTATCGATAGTAGAACTTCCATTATCAATCGACTAGAAAAAACCTGCAGATTAACATAAAGAATATCTGCAGGTTTTTCATGTTTTTACATGTGCGTCTACTAGAGATGGAGCACTTACTTCGCTTGCTTAATGCTGAGTGAAATACGCTTTCTAGGTAGATCCAAGTCAATGACCTTTACCTTTACGACCTGGCCTGTGGTCACGACAGTAGAAGGATCAGAGACATAGTGATTCGCTAGTTCTGATATATGAACTAAGCCATCTTGGTGGACACCGATGTCTACGAAGGCACCGAATGCGGCAACGTTTCTAATTACACCAGGGAGAACCATACCCACTTTGAGATCCGTCATCTCTTTAATCTCGCTGCTTCGCTCGACGATCTCGAGATCTGCTCTAGAGTCACGACCAGGTTTATCCAGTTCTGTTGCAATGTCTTCTAAGGTCTTTGGACCTGTACCTAATGCTTTCGCTAACTCTTCAATGCCACGCTGTTTACTGGCTTCTAGTACCTTCTCTTTACCTGTCCATTTCTTGATGCCTAATAGTTTTAACAGATTTCTAGCTGTATCGTAAGACTCAGGATGAACCGCTGTGTTATCAAGCATCTCTTGTCCATCACGGATGCGTAGGAAGCCGGCACACTGTTCGTAAGCGCGAGGACCTAAGCGTGGTACCTTTAATAGATCACTACGTTTCTTAAACGGTGCTGCTGCATGAATGTTCTTAGCCAGAGTTGCAGATATACCGGATACATAAGACAAGAGTGGAACAGATGCAGTGTTTAGGTCTACACCCACTTCGTTAACGGCATCTTCAACAACTTCACCTAATCTACTTGTTAAGCGCTTCTGATCGATATCGTGTTGGTATTGACCGACACCGATCGCTTCAGGATCGATCTTGACGAGCTCTGCTAATGGATCTTGCAGCCTTCTTGCAAGGTTTACGGCACCACGTAGGGAGACATCTAAGTCTGGGAATTCAGCTGCTGCAATTGGGCTTGCTGAATAAACAGAAGCACCAGATTCACTAACGATCACGAGTGGAAGATCAGTCCTCCGACTTGCTTGATACTCACGAATAAAATCTTCAGTCTCTCTAGTTGCAGTACCGTTACCTAAGGCCAGCACATCCACCTTATAGCGATCGATCAGTGCATCTAAGGTTCTACTAGAGCGTTCGGTATTCTCTTGTGGTTTAACAGGATAGATAATGGCTGTGTCTAGAACTTGGCCATCTGGAGCTGTAACAGCAAGCTTACATCCATTTCTATAACCTGGATCGAATGCTAGAACGGTTTTGTGCCTTAAAGGTGGCGCTAAGAGCATGCTGCGTAAATTCTTCGCAAATATTTCAACAGCTTCTGCTTCAGCAGTTTCCGTTAACTCACGCCTTAATTCAGTAGTTAGCGATGGCTCAATAAGGCGCTTCCAACTATCCTCTGTAACTTGATTCAAGAGATCGTTTACTTCCGTTGCTTTAGGTAGCTTATGGCGAATCCTTGTATGCATACGATCCGTATCACTATTCACTGCAAGGGAGAGGTAACCTTCCTTCTCACCGCGATTCATTGCGAGGATCTGATGCCCTCTTAGACGCTCGATTGGTGTTTGGAACTCTGCATAGCTTTGGTAAGTTGCAGCCTTTTGGTGAAATTCTGGATCGTCTGTTTTAGGCTTCTTCATGGTGGAGGTAAATAGTGACTCACGCTTTAGCGATGTCCTTAGTGTATCCCTTAGCTCTGCATCGTCAGATAAGTCCTCTGCAATGATGTCGAGCGCACCTTGAATGCAAGATTCTGTGTTTTCAAGACCAAGCTCTGGATTGACGTGTTTTTTAGCCAGTGCCTCAATATCTCTTCTACTTGTATGTGCTTTTATTAATAGCTCAGCTATTGGTGCTAAACCTTGTTCACGAGCAACACTTGCTCTTGTACGACGTTTGGGTCTATATGGACGATAGATATCGTCTAACTTATTCTTCGTTTTGGCTAGAAGAATTTCCTTTTTAAGTTCAGGTGTTAAGAGCCCTTGCTCATCGATGAGGCGCAAGGTATCTGCTCTCTTTGCTTCTAATTCTCTTAAATCCCGTAAGTTATGTTCTAGTAATCTTAAGGCTTGGTCATCAATACCACCTGTCTGATCTTTACGGTAGCGGGCAATAAAGGGGACTGTATTTCCTTCGTCAAGTAAGGTAATCGCAGTACTTACTCCAGAGATAGGTAAACTTAAAGTGCTTGCTAACACTTTAGCTTCCTCTAAAATATTGGGTTTCGTGTGCTCATTAGTCATGTGTACATGCTCATTTCTATTTAGGCTGTCATTCCATATTTTAGCAAAGTACTTGGAATAGGTGAAATATATAATAAATATACTTTAGCCCATGGAAGGTTATTCGACTATATTTTAATGTTAATATTGTACAAACATCCCAACTATATACAAAATAATAAACCGTATCATGTGCAACAGTTAGAAGATTAACAAACTGTTAACATGCAGATGGGTTTATCTTGTTAGTACGAGTACTGAGCACAGTTTTTACAGTTAAATACTGGAGGGTACCATGAGTACGAAGCGAAAACGTCCTTTGGCTGGCTTGCTGGCCTTCGTACTGGTTTTTTCCGCATTGTTCACGGGGGTGGACCTAAGGTCCATGACAAGCGGAGGTAATGTTGTCAACGCTCAGGAAGAAACACTTCTACCAAGTGAAGTGGATACAACCGAGCAAACAGAGATGACAACAAGCGGAAAACCTGGCGATAGTAAACCTGTCGCTAATTTCACTAAGACGGCCGAGTCTGTAGCAGGCAAGGTCAATGTTTGGAAAATTACTTTAAGATTAGAAGTCTCTGGTGAGGTCAAAAATGTCAAATTCAGAGACGAAATCGCAAATGGCTTCAAATACCTGCAAATGGTCAGTAAGACTGACAATACAAACGATGCAACAGTAGATGGCCAATCAATTTCTTATGAGCCAGAAGCATTGCTCGATGAAGCAGCGTTAGAAGCACTAGGTAGCTCCTTAGATGAAGAAGAGGAGCTAAGTATACAAGGTGGCAAACCTAAACCACCAAAAACACAAGTTTTTGAAACATCTTTCCTCATTGAACTAGATGACATTACAGTTGATGGCTTGTACGAAACAAATAAAAGTGCAAGTGTTAAATTCGATCGCAGAGAGAACAAGAAGTGGCAAAAAGTTGAACTTTCAGCTAAGTCACCTAAAGTGAACCCTGTGCTCGTCACCGTCAATAAAGTCTATCAAGACCATAAGGGTAAGACAATCAATGACAATCGTTTATTTACGATTCGTATTACAGGCCCAGACTATGACCGCAGTTTCGATTTGAAAGGTGGCGCATCCATCGTCTTAAACGATCTTAGGAATATCGGTAAATATACCGTGACCGAGGTCGCAGCCGATGGCATTGCCAACTTCGATCAGACCATAGAGATTGACGGGACTAAAGGGCATGAATTCACTGTTCTGTTCGAAAAAGATATTGCGAAAGGAAAAGACTTCTTTATTCGCATCAAAAATGAGCTTCACGAACCAAAACAAGACATAATAGGAAGAAAGATATGGGAAGGTGGCCCAACGCCGAAACCAACCATTTATTTCAAACTGTTTAGAGTTGAAGGTAACAAGCTTGTTGAAGCCGGTGAAATGAAGGAATTAAAAGACCCTGTCACAGAAGTGACTTGGACTGGCCTTCCAATTACTGACAAGCATGGAAAAGCGATCGACTACCGCATCGTAGAGTACATAAAGCTTGGTAATCGTTTCCACGAACGTGCACCGGATCAATTTGAACAGTTCTATCTGAAACGCGATAAGAAGACGGACTTCCTAACGATTGTGAATCGCTATAAGATTCCAAAAGGTAAGGTAGATGGAGCTAAGATCTGGCAAGGATACTTAAAGCCAGGTGAGACTCGTCCGACTATCCATTTCGCACTCTTCCGTTATACAGGTAACGATCCATCTACAGCAGTCCGCGTACCAGGTGCAAACTTGATTCGTTTACAACACGGTCAACTAACAGCACGTTGGTCCAATGTAGAGCTGACTGATATGTATGGCACACCGTTTAAATTCCTGGTCAAGGAAACAGATAGCAAAGCCAACGAACAAACCCCTGAAGGCTACGAGCAAGCCTACTATGAGAAGCAGGGTAAATTAGACTATCTCAAGATTGTTAATACCAGAAAGATCGCCAAAGGCGACATTAAAGCCCATAAAGAATGGGTTGGTGGAGACATTAAGAATCGTCCAGCAATCTACTTCCAGCTCTACCGTCAATTAGATAACGGGAATCCTGAGAAGATTGGTGGACCTGTAGTAGTTGTAGGTAACGAAGTCACATGGACACAGCTTGAATTAACCGATAACAAAGGCCGAGACTATACGTTCTTTGTCGTTGAGACGGATAAGAATGGCGTGCCTGGTGCACCTAGAAACTATACAGCAACATACAAGCGTCTGGATAAAACCATGGCTGAAGGCGAAGAATTAGATGCCTCGATCATGGGTAAGAAGCCGCCTAAAGATCCAAAACCGAAATACGATTTCTTAACGATTGTGAACACTTACAGAATTCCTAAGGGCGACATTGATGCCTTTAAGGAGTGGATGGGTGGTAACAGTAAGAATCGTCCAACGATCTACTTCCAGCTCTTCCGCCAACTAGGCCATAACGAGCCTGAGAGAATTGGCGATCCAAGGCGAGTAGAGAATAATAAGGTTACTTGGAAGCACCTAGAATTAACGGATTTCAACGGACAAGAATACACATTCTTCGTTGTTGAGACCGATAAGAATGGCGTACCTGGCGCACCTGAAAACTACACCGCACACTATAAACGTCTAGATAAGTCCATGGCCGAAGGCGAAGAATTAGACGCCTCGATCCTGGGCAAGAGACCACCTCACGATCCAAAACCGAAATACGACCTGTTGACGATCGTCAATAAGTTCCGTATCCCTAAAGGTGACATTGAAGCCAATAAGGAATGGGTCGGTGGTAACCATAAAGATCGTCCAACGATCTACTTCCAGCTCTTCCGTCAAATCGGTAATGGCGAGCCAGAGCGAGTTGGCGATCCAAGACGTGTGGAAAACAATAAGGTCACCTGGAAGAACCTTGAATTGACCGACATGAACGAGAGAGAGTATACATTCTTTGTCGTTGAGACGGACAAGAACGGTAATCCTGGCGCACCTAGAAACTACACGGCAACATACAAACGTCTAGACAAGACCATGGCCGAAGGCGACGACTTAGACGCCTCGATCCTGGGTAAGCGTCCACCTCACGATCCAAAACCGAAGTACGATTTCTTAACCATCGTCAACACCTACAGAATTCCTAAGGGCGACATCGAAGCCAATAAGGAGTGGGTCGGCGGTAACCATAAGGATCGTCCTACCATTTACTTCCAGCTCTTCCGCCAATTAGGCGACGATATGCCGGAGAAAATCGGTGGTCCAAGGCGTGTTGAAAACGATAAGGTCGTTTGGAAGAACCTAGAATTGACTGACTTTAATGGCAGAGAATTTGATTTCTTCGTCATTGAAACAGACAAGAATGGTAAACCAGAGGCACCTAGAAACTACACAGCTAGCTATAAGAGATTAAATCGATCCATGGCTGAAGGTGAGATGGAAGTTCTTGCAGAAGAACTAGACGCCACCACCATGGGCAAACGTCCACCTCACGATCCAAAACCGAAATACGATTTCTTAACCATCGTCAACACCTACAGAATTCCTAAGGGCGACATTGATGCTCATAAGGAATGGGTGAACGGTGACAGTAAGAATCGTCCAACGATCTACTTCCAACTCTTCCGCCAAATTGGCAACGGAGATCCAGAGAAGGTCGGCGGTCCAAGACGTGTTGAGCGTGACAAGGTCACCTGGAAGAACCTAGAATTGACTGACTTTAATGGCAAGGAATATGACTTCTTCGTCGTTGAGACAGACAAGAATGGTGTACCAGGGGCACCTAGAAACTACACTGCTAGCTATAAGAGATTAAATCGATCCATGGCTGAAGGTGAGATGGAAGTTCTTGCAGAAGAACTAGACGCCACCACCATGGGCAAACGTCCACCTCACGATCCAAAACCGAAATACGATTTCTTAACCATCGTCAACACCTACAGAATTCCTAAGGGCGACATTGATGCTCATAAGGA
>CAYXVJ010000143.1:0-6360 GCA_964468675.1 uncultured Oscillospiraceae bacterium | reverse complement strand
GCATAGAAGCTACGCAAGAAGTCAACGGAGGCCTTTGCTGCGAGGTAATGTGTTTGACCCTGTCCATAGTGGTGGCGGGTTAGAACTGGCATACCCTCGTAGAAGTCCTCACCGTATACGGCTAGTACTTCAGCACCTTCAGGGTGAATCAATTCACAAAGCTCGGTAAGCTTATAGGTCTCTTCTTCGTTGTCTAGCATCTTCATGAAGTTTGACTGATGGTCATAGAGGGAATCAATCTCTTCACGACGAATACCAAAGACTTCATTTAAACCTTCCGCTGGTAAGTCACCCATGTAGACAAGGTCGTTTTCGTTGACGAGTCCTGTCATATAGGTACCGACCAAGTGACCGCCATCTGCAACAAACTTACGCAGTTTTTCTGGGAAGCCTGCTCTTAGCATGTACAGCATCGGTGCAATGACTAGCTTATAGCCATCTAAGGAACCTTCTGAATCCACGATGTCGACGTTGATACCGGCTTCACGGAAGTAGCGATAGTGCTCCATAACCGTTTGTTGGTAATTCATCGCTTGGTTACGTGGTCCGCGGGTATCGTTAATAGCCCAGCGATTCTCCCAGTCAAAGACTAAAGCAACTTTACTCTTCACTTGGCTACCTTGTAGTTCACTGATGGCTTCCAAACGGTTACCTAATTCTTGTACTTCTAAGAAGACACGGTCATCGTTACGACCAGAGTGGTCTACAACTGCACCATGGAACTTCTCTGATGAACCACGGCTCTTACGCCATTGGAAATATTGAACAGAGTCTGATCCTTGAGCTACAGCCTGTAGTGAGGATAGGATATGCATACCTGGACGCTTCAAGCGGCTGATTTGCTGCCAGTTCGTCATGCTAGGTGTGCTCTCCATCAATAGGAATGGTTCACGTTTAATGGAACGCATCAGGTCATGGGCAAGGGCTGTGCCGATGGCCACGTTGTATGGTGCCTCATCGTCATCTGAGTGCCACAGTGGGTATGCATCCCATGAAACAACATCTAGGTGCTCTGCAAACTTAAAGTAGTTTAAGCCATCGTAGAAACTCATGAGGTTTGTGGTGACAGGTACATCAGGATTGACGCTGTGCACTGCTGCAATCTCATGTTTCATGAAATCGATGGTCTGATGGGTTGCAAAACGCTTCCAGTCCAGATTTAAACCATGGACGTCAGAGTCTGCATGTGCAAATGGTGGATGAATCTGATCCCACTCGGTGTAGGTATGGCTCCAGAAATCTGCCCAATATTCATGGTTCAAATTCTTTAATGTGCCATATTTGTCTTTCAACCAACCACGGAATGCATCAATACAAAGTGGGCAATAGCAATCGCCATTGTATTCGTTTGATACGTGCCAGAGTAAGACACCTGGGTGATCTGCTAACGCTTCTGCTAGCTTAATGTTCACCTTAGCCACTTTATCGCGGTAAACAGGGCTTGTATAGCAATGGTTGTGTCTGCGTCCTGGAAGATCACGTTGACCCTTCCAGTTCACACGACGGATTTCTTCGTACTTGTTGGCCAGCCAATTGGGCTTAGCAGCAGATGCTGTGGACAGCATGGTATAGACACCATTCTTATGGAGTCTGTCGACAATCTCGACCAACCAATCGAGCTCATAACGGCCCTCTTCAGGTTCTAACTTTGCCCAACCGAACATCGGTAAAGAGACACAGTTGACATTGGCTTCTTTCATCAACTCAACGTCACGTTCTAGTACTTCTGGATAGTCCAGCCATTGGTCAGGGTTATAGTCTGACCCGTGTAATAAGCGCACTTGCTCAGGAATAAACTTCATGATACATGCTCCTTTAAACTTTTCTTCACTAACATGATACACGAACAATACTTAATTATCTTTCGATTTAAATATTTGTTGGATCCACTGTGTATCAAAGCGTTGATCAGGCTTAAATTCATCAGAATCCATATAGACATAAATGGATGAAAGTAAGCTTCTTGCTTCTGGATGTTCTTGTAGGTCTTGTAAACCCATCGATGAGACAAGCAAACGACCATTTAAGCACTTGCACTCAAAGAGCTTTGCCATCGGTCTTAAATAAGCATAACTATCCATCTCTGTGACGATGGCATCGATCTCATGTGGCAGTATCAAGGCTCTTGTTGTAGCCATAGGCCACCATTGCCAAGAACTGTACATGTCCGTTGGGAAATCCTTAAATAAAGGATGCTCCTTATCGATAAACTGACCCATACCTCCTTCTTGCTCTGGGAAGGTGCCTACAGACCAAAAGTCTGTTGTCAGCTGCGTCTCAATTGAGTTTGGCATAGCCTCTTTCGTAACTGCTGGTGTTAAGTAAACCTTGCCGCCATCCTTTAAAACTTGAATAGCCTTATCATCGAAGACTTTTGTCTCGTATACAGAATCTGGTTTACGAGGCATTATTCTAGGATAGACCCAAATTGGATAACTGTTTTGTATACCATTGATCTCTACTTCCAAATCAAATCTTGTCGCTTGATCTAGTGCTGGTAATGAAATTTCAAGTGTTGCTACATCGTGAAGTTTACCTGCTGCGTAATCGGCTTCATCAAAAGAGCCTTTGGCTAGCACAACACCATCCGTTTGACGGATCAGGCGGTAGTCAAATGCAGCATTGACAGCGTCTTTCGTGAAGTTTGCAAATTGCAGCTTGGCAATTAAGTCTTCGCTTTCTTCATAGGTGAAGCGGTCTAGGAGGACAAGAGGTAAATCTGCACGGAAGAAGGCTCTAAATCGTTCTGGCTTTGCAAACGGATAAGGTTTTGATTCTAATAGTGCATTTAACATACCCACTATCGCAGTACCTTGACCTGGGAAGTCTTGTAAGCCAAGAAGTGACATACCCGATAGACCCCTAGTTCTAAGGGCTGCTTCCACTTCAGCTCTGTAGCCCAAGATGGACATCTCACCAGATGCTTCAACATAGCGAGGCCATTTTTCCATCAAGCCCCTATCCTCAACCTTATCTCGGACAAGGCGGTAGTTTCCAGGATCTGTAATTCCATCGTAGCGATTGATCTCATCGAAGTCTGGGAAGACTTCAAATTGGCCTACTTCAAAACTAAAGACAGCTCCATCAAAATCTTGCCGAAGCTTATGGATCGCGTCATCATAGTTCAAGCTCGTATTGGGATGCATCTCATTGATAAAGCCTTCTACACCCCCACCTTTATGACCTGCAAAACTGCCTCTCAAATCAGATCCACCATATTTTTGTGAAGTATAGAAATCACTGTTTGGATCTGCACCGTGTGCACCATAAAAGGCATTCGAAGCATTGGCATAAAGCCTAGTTGGGTCATAGTCTTTAGCCATCAAGATAAACTCGGTCATCCGCTCGAGTCCCAGATCTCCTGTGCACAGCTCATTGCCCCAAGAGAACATCACAAATGACGGGTGATTGGCCAGCATCCTTAAAATAGCGATCACTTCCGTCTTATAGTATTGGTAATCTGCTTCAGGCTCAAAAGCATCTGTAGCATTCCAGTGATTCAATTCAGGCTGCATCAACATACCCATCTCATCCGCAGCTTCGAAAGCAGCAATAGGTGGACAATGTGAGTGGAAACGCATCAAGTTCACACCATACGATCGAAACACACCCAAGACATCTGTCCATTCCTCTTTAGTCATGGGGGAATAGCCAGTTTTGGGGAAGACTGCACAGTTTGCTTCACTTCTAACAAAGATTGAGCGCCCATTCAAACTCAAGCGTCCCTCATCGTTTATGGAAAACTCACGTACACCAAAACGCTCTGTACGACTTGCCACTTGACCTAAACTTTCGAGTGTTGCTTCCATCAAATAAAGATGACCTTCTTCTTCATCCCATAGGCGGACATCTTTATTTAAAGGCAGGGTATATTTTAATTCATGCTCACCTCGAGACATCTCTAGATCAACAACTAAAGTCTCAGCTAGTGCACCAGATCTTAAAACAAGTCTTGCATCTGCAGAAGTCATGGCCGACAGTTCTACAAACACATCCAGGTTTTGCCCCTTCGGATAGATACGTAGAGTTTTAATGCAGTTTTGTGGCACATAGTGCAAGTCTAATTTTCCTAGAAGTCCATTCCAATTGGTTTGAGTTTCATCTGTTGCTGCAGATGAATATACAATTGCTTCTCGTGGCCATGTCGGATAACTGTTATCTGACAATATTAGACACTCATATTGTCCATCTTTAAAATCACTTAATTCAAAGACGTAAGGTGATGCAATATTCGCGGTCCAAACAGGCTCAATTTCTGTCCCATTAATAAACAAGCGTAGATGCCTTGCTCGCTCTATCGATAAGAAGACACGCTCATTACCCTCACGCTTGATGTCAATGGTTCTAGATATCTTCGCTTGACCTTCAAACGTAACGCGTCTGGTGAAGCGTGTTGGAATAACCCCTTCGCCCCCATCTTTCGTTTGCACTAAACTTGCTCGTTTCCATAGATTGGATCCATCGTCTTTATGTCCGATTAAGTTCTCATCAAGACTTGCTGGAAACTTTCCGTCTACTGGTCCATCTCCGATATCCACTTGCCAAATGCCTGCTATAGATTCTACTCTCATATTTGATCCTTTCCTCGTCATCCGTTAAGATAAACTCATCTTTGCCAAGGAGGTACCGAAGTGAAGTCCAGAGAAGCCAATGTCCTCGAAACATCCGATTACTTCGTCTACACACCCAGTACGACCGCTCGTAATCTTTTTTTCTATCCGCTATATAGCGGACGTTTCTTTTACAATTCGGAATATCAGCTATTCCGTAAGACCTATGACAGCTACCTGTTAATGTACATCGAAAGCGGCTCTATGGAACTATCCTTCGATGGTGAAACCCACATTGCTAAAGCTGGTGAGTTCGTCTTTATTGACTGCTACCAAGAGCATGGTTACAAATCTTTAGAGGACTGGTCATGCTTGTGGCTTCATTTTGATGGTACATTGGCAAGAGAGCTTTACAGCCAAATTACCAAACGACATGGACACATCTTTAGTTTAACGAATCCCTACCCAATCGTCTCAAAACTAGACCTCATCATGCGCACCTTACAAGATGGCTATGTGGTTAGAGAAGCATTGATGTCCAAGTACATCTACGATATATTGACCTCCTTCTTCCTACACCCCATTTTGAGTAAAACTTCATCTTCTTCAAAACCCTTTGCCTCAAACCAAGCCTCTATGGCAGAAGAGAGCATCCTTTACATCAACGACCACTTCTCAGAACAAATCTCCGTTGAAGACCTAGCCATGCATGCTGGTTTAAGTACTTACCATTACATCCGCAGCTTCAAGCGTGCAATGGGCATTACCCCCTATCAGTACCTGATTAACACACGCTTGAACGCTGCAAAATATCTCTTAATTCACTCTGAGCTCTCCGTAAAAGAGATCTGCTTCTCCACAGGTTTTACAAGTGAAAGTGTTTTTAACAACAGCTTCAAGAAAAACCTTGGCCTCACACCCGGTGACTACAGACTCGGCTCATCAAAGCCATAAACTGGCTGTAAACGGACCTCATTAAGGCTTGCTATCGCTCTGTCCACTGCCTCTGTTCTAGCAGCCATTGGTGAATCTACTTGTACCTTGGAGCCCTCCTTAAGCGGACTGATATAAAGGACTGCAAGCTGCCCTTCAAACTGTTCTCTAAAGTCTTTGATGCTAATCTCCCAGACACTACCGTTACTAAAGTTATCGTGGACTAGCTCACCACCAACAAATAGATTACCCACATCCCCTTGATAGTCAATTTGCAAGAAGCAATCTTTAATCAAGCCTGTATCGATAGCTGAGAAGATCTCTTTTGGCAGATCGATGGTCCATCTTGAGCTAGCACTTTGCTCTACTTTCGCATCATACGTTTGCAACTCTTTTTTAACGACACTCTTGTCGAATAGTTCACTTCTATCTTCACCTTGTGGTGCATAGCGATAGAGGTCTAATTCGTGCTCCATGCTTTCAATATGTACATGCCCTTCATGCTTTAAAAGGGGTGCGGAAGACAAGTAAACTTCATCTTCTATGACATATAAATCAAGTGAACGACTGCGTTCTAAAGCGACTATGCGAATCTTTATTTCATCTTTCTCAACGATAAAGTGTTCAATATCGTCCTTACTTGCACAATCGTAAGACGCAATGTCCTCACCATTGATGCTAACGCCTGCTTCAAAGTTAAAGGAGGCACGCATACCTTCAGGTGCAGCAAAGAAAACGGTATAGATCCCGTCTTTCACACTTGTACAAATAGGCTGTGCACTTGCAGTCACAAGTAGTATGCCGTTTAAATCCAAGTTAAAGGGCAGTACACAGTTTTCGTCGCTTGCAAGCGATAGACCTGTAAAAGATACAGTAC
>CAYXVJ010000142.1:0-6435 GCA_964468675.1 uncultured Oscillospiraceae bacterium | reverse complement strand
TCAGACAATGAAGGTAACAACTATGAAGCACTCATCAGTAGCAGCTATCGCACAAGGCTGTCTTCTATGGAACTTAGACTAGCCAAACTGGATAACAAGGAACAAAACGTATTCGACTATTACTATTACTTCCAAAAGTGGTTCTTTGACATCAATCCTTATGATATACACGTCTGAGAGGAAATCCGGTCTTATGAAAATTCGTTACTACCTAATCCTTCTATTATGCTTGTTGTTTCCAGTCATACTGATATATATCTTAAGCCAGTATGAAATTAGACGGAACCAAGGATCTGTTGATATACACTTGGAGCAGATGGCTTATGGCAATGCTATGCCTATTATGTACGGAGATATTAACGAGATCATTCAAGTACAAGGCAAGATCGATGCAAATCAGTTCAGCAAGATAGCTGTTGACCCTTCCCTTACAGATGCTGCATACGGATTAGAACTAGGTGTAGAGTATCTTTTGGATGAGCCCATTCTTGCCAATGAAGAAAGCGTCGTTTCATCTCCTGTAAACGGTATTTTGACAGCAATCAAAGAAGATGTTGAGGGACAAGTTGTATTAGAATTTCTTGATTTAGTAAGGCTTAGTATAAACCTCTTCTTTGATCAAGAAGTCCGCCTAGATCCAGCTGTTGTGTATCAAGTCCAAATTAAAGATCAAAACTATGAACTTGAAAATGCAAAGGCATCTCACGTGCACCACCAAGAGGGGTATCTAGTTCACTTTGACTTTGTAAGTGAAACACCAGCTCTGCTCTACCAAGAGGAGGTCGAAGGGCTCTTCTTTAGTGGACGAGCAGATATATCTGTACTCATTGCACCACTAAATAGTGTATATCGAAGTTCTGTCTCTGGTAGCCCTGCCGTAAGAATTGTAAGCCAATATGGACAATTCATCGAGGAAAGACCCGTTCGTGTAGGCTTACAAGATTTAGATCACATCTCTATTGTTGGTGTAGAGGAAGGTTTATTCGTCGACGCTGGAGCAGCGCTTGTATACGGTGGTTTATCTTCAAATCAAGGTGAGTAGATGAGCAAATTTACAATCAACCTAAATAACATCAATAAATCTTTTTCAAGACCTGTATTAAAAGATTTATGCCTACGTGTAGAAGCCGGTGAATTCATCTCCATCATGGGGGCGAGTGGATCTGGTAAATCAACACTGCTAAACATCATTGGCTTAATTGAAGATTTTGATCAAGGTTCGTATCATTTTGAAGATCAATTGATCAAACTTAAACTTGACTATGCAGCATTACGTTTAGAATCCATTGGCTTTATCTTTCAAAACTATAATCTACTAGACCGCTTAAGCGGCAAAGAAAACGTACTCTTCCCTCTCCAATATGGTATCACTAGGGAAATGTCAGATATCTCACGTCATCTAGTAGAAGAATTCCAAGTAAAACAGTATTGGGATCAGAAAGTAAATGTACTGAGTGGTGGAGAAAAGCAACGTTTAGCCATCGTCAGAGCCATGGTTCGTGACCCCCAATTACTCTTAGCAGATGAACCTAGTGGTAACCTTGACGAAGACAATAGTGCAATTGTTCTAGATAGCTTACACTATATTCGAGACGAAGGGAAAGCCGTAATTCTAGTTACACATAACCCAGATATCGCTAAACATGCAGATACTGCATATATATTAAGAGATGGGTGCTTACATGGTGCATAGATTAAGACAAAGGAAAGAATCCCACAGCTTCAAAATGGTATGGTTGTATCGCCGTGAATACGCACGTCTATCACTCACCATCATTATTTCATTTACCTTAATTCTAAGCTTTCTATTGATCTCTGACAGCTTAACCTACCATGAAATCAAAGATGTCTATCATTTAGCAGATGAGATCGCTGTCTGGGAGCCTAGTGTTTCTGCACAAGGTCTCGATAAAAATCAATATCAACACATCTTAGAGAGCCTCCAAGGCATTGAAGGGACATCGTTTGTAACATACTACAGAACATATGCAAATTCGACGGACACCTTAACGCTTGGAGAAGGACAAGATAATTTTCACATTTCGATGCAAACGTATTTCATCGGTAACGAATCATTCTTCGATTACCATTATCATAATCAAACAGAATATTTTAAGCCATCACCCTTACTGGGCAGATTAAACATCCAAAATCCAAGCGAGGTCATCATTGATGAAACCTTATACCGACTTCTAGGTGGAGACTTATCAAGTAGCTCACTAGAAGACATGAACATTCGAATCAAAGTAAGTGATTACAATACACGTACTGCATTGGTAGAGAATATATTTTTAGACTTGCAAGTGGTCGGCGTTGTAACAGCCAATCCGACATCGAAACAAGCCTTTGCCCATAGAAATGAAGGCGAGGAAGATTTTCACATCACTTATTACCCAGACATCTTCATTAGCCAAGTATTATTAGATGAGATGGATACTGACGTTAACCTATCACTGGCTTTACATAGCCAGTCCCCTCAGCGGCTCAATCAGTTTTTTACAGAACTTCAGTTGGGTCTGCAATCCGTTTTGCGGGAGAAAACCATTGCCAGAGCTAAAATTGAAGCCAATATTGTGCAAAAAACTATATTGGGAGCATTCATGTACATCATCTTGGTCTTAAACATTTCTGGTAGCTTCCAAAATCTAGTAGAAGTCCGCAAGCCCGAAATAGGGATCAAAAGAGCACTTGGTCTATCGAAATTTAAAGTGATTCAACAGTTTGCAGCTGAAACCATGTATGTCGTCTTACTGTGCATCACGATCTCGATGTGGATAAGCTCCATCATTGGGCTATTACTAAAACTCTACTATGAGATCGTCCACTTCACAAAATTCACCCTCTATCTAAATAGCTTCTCTATCCAAATCTTCTTACTGATCACCCTGTTTATAGCCATAACGAATTGCTACATGGCAGCTTACAAAGCAGGGCAAACCGAAATCATTCGTTTCATCAAATCTGATTCCTAATATGAATTTTGTGAATATGATTGACCATTATTCCCTTGACGTATCTGATATCAAAATGATATCATTAACATATCAGATACGGAGGGAATAATTATGGAAGAAAAAATACTTAAAGCTAAATCCGGCATGACGAGTCTCGTCTTCTACTTAACACTCTATTTACTATCCATCGTGACATTGATTTTGTCTGCAGTATGGTCTAGCACGAGTTATACTAGAGGAGGATATGTAATAGCAATCTTCTTCGTCATATTAAGCAGTATATGGTTAGTCATAGGATGGATACCATTCTTAGGATTAAAGATCCTAAAACCTCAAGAAGCACTAGTATTCACTTTATTCGGTGACTATACAGGCAGTATCAAGGAGCATGGTTTTTACTTTGTCCACCCCTTCTCCTCTGCTGTAAACCCTGCAGCTAAAACCAGACTTGGACAAAGTGCTGATGTAGATGGTGGTAATAAGCTAAGTAAGACATTAGAGATATCCAGTAACCAGACCGCCCAAGTTGAGTTAACAAACAAGAAAATATCTTTAAAAGCTATGACTTTGAGTAACTCTAAGCAAAAGGTCAATGATGCACTCGGTAACCCAGTGGAGATTGGTGTTGCAGTCATATGGCGTGTAGTAGATACCGCTAAAGCAGTTTTCAATGTAGACAACTACAAAGAATATCTCTCCTTACAAACAGATTCAGCATTAAGAAACATTGTTCGTATCTACCCTTATGATATTGCCCCTGGTATCGATACAACAGGTGATGGACAAGCTGACGATGGTAGTTTACGCGGTTCTAGTGAAGTCGTTGCTGAGCGTATCCGAGAAGAAATTCAATCCAGAGTAGGTATTGCAGGTATCGAAGTTATAGAAGCTCGTATTACACACTTAGCCTATGCAACAGAGATTGCATCCGTCATGCTGCAACGTCAACAGGCTAGCGCCATTATTGACGCCCGTGCCATGATCGTTGATGGTGCTGTTAGCATGGTTGAGATGGCCTTGCAAAAGCTATCGGATAACGACATTGTAGAACTAGATGAAGAGCGTAAAGCCGCTATGGTATCAAACTTACTTGTTATCTTATGTGGTAGCAAAGATGCTCAACCTGTGATTAATAGCGGTAGCTTGTATTAAGCCAATTAGAAGTAAATTTAAAGTAGGTAGATAAACATGGCACGCGAAAAAAAGCAGCTCCCTTTAAGGCTGTCAGCAGAACTCTATGAGAAAATAGCAAGTTGGGCAGAAGATGATTTTAGATCCATCAATGGCCAAATTGAGTATCTTCTTACTGCTTGCGTAAAAGAGCGTGAAAAAACAGGGCGACACACCCCTAGACAATTCGATCAGACAGATTAAATTCAATTCTAGACAGTAAAAAGCAAGTCTTTTTCAAGGCTTGCTTTTTGTCTGTTTCTAAATATTTTTACTTGTCTAGTAAACACCTATTGATTTGCATAGCTGTAGAAGTAAGCACCGATTTCACTTAGTATCTCAGATGGATCATTTAAATTTTTGGCATAGACTGAGAAGATAAAAGGCTTATCCCCATACACGATACCAATATCATTTGAAGAGCCGCCGTACAGACCAAATTTATGAGCATACAAACCATTCGGTATGTCTCTTGTCACGTAGCTATCAAATGTTGTGTTTTTCATGTGAGTAATCAAGAGATCGTAATGTGGATTTTGATTCGGGTTATCAAGAAGCTGTTTTAACACCTTAGCCATACTCCCTGCAGTCATGGAAGCGTTGCCATCGTATGTTAAGCCGTATGCCTGGTTCATCCGAAGAGTCAAAGATTGGCTTTCTGGCCTCTCACGCCAATATCTGAAGATCATATTCGTTGCAATGTTGTCACTGTTTCGGATTGCAAGTTCTATACAGGTCTCAAGTGAGATACGGTCTCCATCTTCGATCGTAAACTGAAGCAAACCGGATCCCCCTTCATAGTCCAAACTCTCCTTATAGCCAAGCTCCATATCCAAGTTGATTAAACCACGATGTACTTGATCTAAGGTATACATGGCCATGGGTACTTTAATTGTACTGGCAGCAATAAATGCACCATCTTCATTGTGTGAGAAGGTCTCACCTGTTGTTTGATCCATATAGACTAAACCTAGCTGATCTGGATCCAATTGGTGCTTGTCTAGAAAACTTGACAGCCAAATCTCAGGCTCTGTATTAGATTCTAGAGGAATTGCTGTTGGACTTGGTGTAGCAGATGCAGCTGGCTCCTCAACTGTTGTAGCAATAGAAGTTGGACTAGGCGTAGCAGTAGCTTGTAGCTCTTCTACTGTCGTTGTACTAGTAGTTGAAGGTGAAGTGGTACTACTTGGCGTAGGTGAAGCTGTAGCATGAACACTAGACTTTGTTTCATCAGGCACTATTGGGAATACTGGCGTACTGTTAATCGTTTTAGTTGTTGACTCACTAGTGTTTTCATCAGCAAATTTAGATACCGTAATTGATGCTGTAATTAAATCCGAGGTCCTATAGTTGTCTGTGTTATCTCCAAGAATGTCATCATTTGTTTGACATGCAACCAGTAAAATTAATGTGCAGCATATGAAAATTATAAAATACAGTTGCTTCAACATGAATCGTTTCATAACAACTGCATCTTAAGTATATTTTGCTCGCTTGTCAAATAATGTGTATCATTTACTATCCGTTGGCGTGACTCCCCCTAACAATAGCAGTTAATGATTTATCACATGATAATTTTGAGATTACTAGAAGATAAAAGCACTCGATAGACTTTAAGATAGATGTACACACTTAAAAGACACTTACATTATATATTGCGTGGCGATTCACCCTTTAATGCTGATGGTACCAGTAGAATCAATCCAGATCACGGCTTATACCGTACGCCATTGGATGACAAAAGTCCAACAGAGTTGGTTTTTGATGCAAAAATAGAAGAGTTATTTGCTCAAGAGTATATAAAGGTCATTCAATTCTATGACCACTATCCGTATATACCAGACTACATTGATGAAAACCACGATAAATTGTGGCGATTTGATCTGGACACTGGAGAATTGATCACCCTAATCGACCCCTGGAGCACTTGGGGCAATCTTTATACAGACGACACCATCTACTATTATCTTCCACAAGATGGGTTTTATGAGTACGACAATAAAAGTGGCGAAACAGTTCGTGTGGGAAATGACATCTCGAAAGAAAAAGGCATCACATCAACGACTGACTTCGGTGCATCTTACACCGAGCAGTACATCATATTGGTTGAGCTTCGTTACCGATATAATCCTGAAGTAGCAAGGGTATTTGTACTGAATTGGGACTATGAGCTAGTCAATAAGTTCGAAATGAAATCCGATGACTTTGACATCATTCAACCTGTATACCTTGCCACTACAAGTGATTATCTATTCTTCGTAGATGAAGGGAAAATAAGAGACGTTCATACCATAGATTATGCCATAGCAGT